>JANXOO010000122.1 GCA_025353525.1 Schlesneria sp.
TTTGCGTCTGGATGCCCGCCTGTTTTATTGGCCTGGCGCTGCCAAGTATGTTATCGGTGCAGTTTCTGCCAAAAGAGATGATCCTGAAGGACAAAGACAAATACCTCGCGGCGGCCATGACTGCGAATGGCGTGGCCGAAACAGTCACTGGCAAAGTCACGACCGGAAATAATGAAACGCTCGATGAAAAGAATATGTTGTTAGGGGTCAAGGCCTGGCAGCGTCCATGGCCGAACTACATCGTATGGTTCATCACGCTCTTTTGCGGAGTCCTCGTACTCGGGACCAGCATGGCGTCGACAGCGGATGGCGTCCTCAGGCGGTGGATCGATGTCTTCTGGACGGGTCTGCCGAGTCTGAGGGAGCTGGAAACAAAACATATCAGCAAAGTCTATTTCTCGGTCCTCGTAGTCTATTCGAGTGTCGGTCTGGCGATGCTGCGATTCGTCGATTCGAAAGAACTTCTCGCCTGGTCAACGATCATCTACAACTATGCACTCGGGTTCAGTTGTCTGCACGTCATTTTCATCAATACGAAACTGATGCCGAAAGAACTGCATCCCCCGCGAAGCCGCCTGTTTGTACTCGCCTTCGGCGGCGTGTTCTTCACGTTTATGGCCGTGATTTCGATGTTGGCAACACTTCAGGACAAGAAGATCATCGGCTGGTTCCACACGTGACAACGGACGTTGATTGCTCAGCGTCAGAACATCAACGAATTTCGATTTTGTTTTTGACGCTTATTTCGGGTGCGATTGGCTGCGGTTAACCGTCGCGCAGAAAACTGACCGGGCGACTGCCTGACTTCGAATCGAGGGCCATGCCCTCATTAAGGACGAATGAATCGTAATGACGACCTTGATCGAAGCGATTTCAACGTGTGGCCTGATGGAGGCCCTGTCGTCGTGCTGGATGGGAGCGGACGTTGCCGACGGCCCTGAAACGTTGAAGTGGTGGTTCGATATGCTCTTCCACCTCGACGACAAATTGAAAGAGCTGGTGAAAGATTACGGAATCTGGACGCACCTGATCCTTTTCGCCGTGATCTTTTGTGAGACCGGTTTGGTGGTGACACCGTTTCTGCCGGGTGATTCGCTGCTGTTCGCGGCGGGGGCATTCGCCGCCGACGGCTCGCTTAAAATTGAATGGCTGATTCCATTGCTGATCGTTGCCGCGATCCTGGGCGATACCGTCAACTATTGGGCGGGCAAATGGATCGGAGTTCGCGCCTTCAGCGGTTCCGTTCCCTTTCTCAAGAAGGCACACCTCGACAAGACGCATGCATTTTTTGAGAAATATGGCTCAAAGACCATCATTCTGGCCCGATTTGTGCCGATCGTCCGTACGTTTGCTCCGTTCGTAGCCGGAATTGGAGCCATGAATTATCGGCAGTTCTTCCTCTACAACATTGTCGGAGCCGTCGTCTGGGTGCTGCTCATTTTGCTTCCGGGGTACTGGTTCGGACAACTGCCGTTTGTTCAGAAGAATTTTGAATACGTCGTACTGGCAATTATAGGCATCTCCATCTTGCCGATGGCGTTCGAGTTTCTTCATTGGTGGCGCCACCGAAAACACGAAACACCGGTCGCGCCGTCATGATTCTCGTAGGTTATGCTTCAGCATATCGAGTCGCACCGTGAACAAATATGCCTGCATGATCACAACCGAAACTCGTTTGAAATGAAAATCAGGCCAAAAACCTGTCGACAAGGAATGGTGCAACCTTGATCCCGTTCCAGTGCGACCTGCACAGTCGGGCTTTCGATGAATGCCCCGTTTTCAGTCAGGAACATTAAAAAAAGCTGTTGGATTAGAAACAAACGGGAGGCTGACAAGACCTCATGGCTGATGTCAAGAATCGGGAACGGTGGGCTTCGCGGATTGGGCTCGTGCTGGCGATGGCGGGAAACGCTGTCGGGTTGGGTAACTTTTTGCGGTTTCCCGCTCAGGCTGTCAAAAATGGCGGCGGAGCGTTTTTGATTCCCTACATGGTCGCATTTCTGTTGCTCGGTCTGCCCCTGATGTGGATCGAATGGACGATGGGCCGCTATGGCGGACAATTCGGACACCATTCGACGCCTGGCATCTTCGACGCGATGGGAAAACGCAAGTTCTGGAAATACTTCGGTGTTTTCGGGTTGTGGTCCAATCTGATCATCGCCGCGTTCTATCTGTACATCGAAGCGTGGTGCATGGCCTACGCCGGATACTCGCTGATGGACGGCTTCCGGACGACAGACCCCGCAACGTTTTTCAAGAGTCTGACTGGCGGTAGCGACAATTCGATTTTTGCGATCAGCGGCTTCGGGTTGACGGTCTTTTTTGTATGCATCGCCATCAACGTTGGCATCCTGTCGCGCGGACTCTCGAAGGGGATCGAAATCGTTTCGATGATCGGTATGCCGCTGCTGATCCTTTTTGCTGCGGCCCTTGCCGTTCGCGGATTGATGATCTCGCCCGACAACGACCCGCACGCTGTTGCGAGTGCGTTCGAGGGACTCAATTTTGTCTGGGAACCCAAGTTTCATTCGTTGACAGACCCGAATGTCTGGCTGGCTGCGGCCGGTCAGATCTTCTTTACGCTGGCGATCGGAATGGGTTCGATTCACTGTTATTCGTCGTACCTTCGATCAAATGACGATGTGACTTTGAACGGTGCTGCAGGAGCGTGGACGAACGAACTGTGCGAAGTCGTACTTGGCGGCACGATTTTGATTCCGATCGCTGTTTCGTACCTGGGACTGGCGACCGTTCAAGCCAATGTTTCGGAAGGATCAGGCCTCAGTCTCGGTTTCATGGTTTTTCCAACTCTGTTCAATCATTGGGGTCACCTGGCTCCCGTCGCGGGATTTCTGTGGTTCGGGCTACTGTTTTTCGCCGCGATTACCAGTTCGCTGGCGATGGGTCAGCCGATCATGGCCTTCCTGCAAGACGAATTCCACTTGTCGCGACCTCGCAGTGCACTGGTTTTTGGTGCGATGCTGCTGCCGTTGGCGATCCCCGTTGCCATGTTGAATTCAAAGAGTTTTTTGGACGAATTCGATTATTGGGCGGCAACGTTCTGTCTGGTTGTGATGGCGATCGGCGAATCGGTTCTGTTTGCATGGTTCTTTGGCATGGACAAAGGCTGGGCCGAGATGATGCGAGGTGCTGATCTGAAGGTTCCACGATTCTTCTATTGGGTTATGAAATATGTCACTCCGACCCTGCTGATCGTGATCCTTCTGGCGTCGACGTTCGAGCCGCGTGCGGGCTGGGACCAGTATGTTTCCGCAGTGACATCGGGC
>JANXOO010000920.1 GCA_025353525.1 Schlesneria sp.
GTTGCGAGAGGAGAATTCCCTGCTTCGTCATAAGATTTACGAACTTCGTTTCGATGCTGGTTGAGGTGGGGTTTGTAACGCGTTGTTGGAAGGCGGCAGCAGAGAGACCTGCGCCCTTAACAGGGCTTGAATCGTTCGTGACTGGAACTGTTCCTGGGGTTGGAAACCCCAGGCCGTATTCCTTCGCCGCTTTGCGGCTAATTCAATCGCTCGAATGCCGGATCTCAACCGCGTCGCGGCGCTCGCATTCAGCCGCATAGCGGCACTGGCGTACAGCCTGGGGTTTTTACCCCAGGAATTGTCACAAACATCAATGCCGAGCCCCAGCGGGGCGCAGGGGATGTATTCCGATGGCCAGCACGTTAACGAACCTGCTCTTCCATTGCGTGTTCAGTATCAGGCACCGATGTCGTTCAAGTACACTACGGTTCAGAAACAGAACCTCGACGCACTCCCTACAGATGAAATGGATGTACGATGAAGTTCGGTTACACGATTTTGTACGTTAACGATGTCGAAAAGACCGTCGAATTCTACGAGTCCGCCTTCGGATTAAAGCGGGTATTCGTTCATGAAAGCGGATATGCCGAGATGGATACCGGGGCAACGAAGCTGGCATTCGCCAGTATTGAGCTTGCAGCATCCAATGTCGTTTCCTTCGTGCCAGCCACCCCTGGCGGTCCGCCCCCAGCGGTTGAAGTGGCGTTCGTAACCGACGACGTTGCGAAGGCTTTCAGCGTGGCCGTCGAAGCCGGGGGCGTTCCCGTTTCGGCTCCAAAACAAAAACCCTGGGGCCAGACTGTTGCTTATGTCCGTGACCTGAACGGCTTCCTGGTCGAACTTTGCACCGCAATTCCCGCATAAAAAAAAGGATAACCTGTGTCGAACAGCAACCTGTTTCAGACCTTCGATCTTTCTGGCGTCAACCTGCGGAACCGGATCGTTCTCGCACCCATGACCCGCGCCAGGGCCGGGACCAGCCGGGTCCCGAACAAGTTGATTGCCGATTACTACGCTCAACGCAGTTCGGCGGGATTGCTCATCACAGAGGCGACGGTAATCTCCAACGATGCAAACGGCTGGAACGAGTCGCCGGGAATCTATTCGGACGAAATGACGGAAGGTTGGAAGCTGACCACGAACGCCGTCCATCAGAAAGGAGGTGTGGTCTTCATGCAGTTATGGCACTGCGGGCGAGCGTCCCATAGCAGTTTTCACGGCGGGAAGCCTTCCGCAGCGCCCTCCGCCATCAAGATCAACGAAGACTATATTCACACTCCCACCGGCAAACATCCGCACGAAGTCCCCAGAGCGCTGGAAACCGAAGAGATCGCTCAAATCGTTGCTGACTACAAGCAAGCCGCTCGACGGGCGAAGGATGCCGGCTTCGATGGCGTGGAAATTCACGGAGCCAACGGTTATTTGATCGACACGTTCCTTCAGTCGAAAACGAACCATCGGACGGACGACTACGGCGGTAGCGTCGAGAACCGCTATCGCTTCCTGAAAGAAATCGCAGAAGCGATCACGTCCGTCTGGCCTGCCAACCGGGTCGCCGTCCGGATTTCTCCAAACGGTGTTTTCAACGACATGGGATCGCCGGACTACCGCGAACAGTTCACTTATGTCGCCAGCCAACTTGACCATTTTGGGCTGGCGTTTCTGCACGTCGTCGACGGGTTGGGCTTCGGGTTCCACAAGCTCGGCGAGCCGATGACGCTCGCAGAATTCCGCAAGGTTTTCCACGGCCCGCTGATGGGGAACTGCGGCTACACGCAGGAAACCGCTGACATGGCGATTGCCGAAGGTGACGCCGACCTGATCGCGTTTGGACGCCCCTACATCAGTAATCCTGATCTCGTGGAACGGTTCAAAAACGACTGGCCACTGGCTGAAATGGCACCGATGTCCGACTGGTATTCGCCCACAGGGGCGAAAGGATATACGGACTTCCCCGCATATCGTTAGACGATTTGCTGAAGAACGGGGACAGGCACCAGGAAGACCCGGAGCCAGTCCCCGTTTTTCAGCTGGTCAATTTTCCACTGCCAGTCTTTTATCAAGCACCGGCGAATTGCGGGCGTTTGTCACGCAGAGCCGTTTCGGCGTTCGGGCGAACGCAGACACCCTGAACGGTACGCATCCGCCATGGCGATTGGAATTTCGGCTTCGGCGAGAACGACTTTTGCCTGATTCTCGACCGTCAGTGCCTTCATTTCCTGCTCGGCCGCAACAGCACGCGCACGGCGTTCTTCGGCCTTGGCACGGGCGATTCGCATGTCGGCTTCGGCCTGGTCCGCTTGTAATCTTGCGCCGATGTTATCGCCGACATCAATGTCTGCGATATCGATCGAGACGATCGCATACGCCGTCTGCGAATCGAGTCCTTTCGCCAGCACGGTCTTGGCGATCAACATCGGATTGGCCAGAACCTCGTTGTGAGTATTGCAGGATCCGATCGCCGATACGATCCCTTCTCCCACACGAGCCACAATCGTGTCCTCGGTCGCTCCCCCGACCAGTTGTGCCAGGTTGGTGCGTACGGTCACTCGGGCTCGCGCCTTCAACTGGATTCCGTTCTTGGCGACGCCGTCGAGCGTTGTTCTTCCGAATGATTTGGGATCGGGACAATCGATCACTTTGGGATCGACGCTGGTTTGAACGGCTTCCAGGACGTTTCGTCCGGCCAGGTCAATCGCCGAGGCCGTGTTCCAGTCGAGTTCGATTCGGGCCCGGTGAGCCACAATCAGCGCCCGAACGACCGTTTTAATGTTGCCGCCAGCCAGATAGTGAGCTTCCAGCCGTTCCGTTGTAATGTCTTTCAGTCCCGCCTGTCCGGCCATGATTTTCGTATCGACAATGGCGGTCGGATTGACCTTGCGCAACGACATGAACAGCAACGAAAACGGACCAATTCGGGCTCGTGTGACAAAGGCACGTAACCACAATTTGAAGTAGGCGGCAAAGACCGCGAGACAGACGACGGCAAACAGAGCGGCAAAGCCGATTCCGACAATCAACAAAATTCTGAGTGCGTCTTTTGGCATCTGACGATTTCCCCGGATGTGTTCAATTGATCGGCAGCAACTGGCCGAGTAATTTCCGGCAATCGAACTGCCGGTCACTCGATATTTGCCAATTCAGACTTAATCAGGTGTCCGGTTATTCTACGAACCTGTCAGGCAGCGGTCGAGCGACTTTCGATTCATGTTGCCATTTGAGGAGGAAACCAGCATGGCAACAATCGAACCTGCTATTCGTCCTTCGCCGCGTCAAGGACCGACAGGAATGCCTTCTGCGGAATTTCGACCTGACCGAATTGCTTCATCCGCTTCTTGCCCTCTTTTTGTTTTTCGAGCAATTTTCGTTTGCGGCTGATGTCGCCCCCGTAACATTTCGCCGTTACGTCCTTACGAACGGCCGAGATTGTTTCACGGGCGATGATCCGGGCACTCAAGGCCGCCTGGATCGGAATTTCAAACTGATGCCGCGAGATTTCTTCTTTCAACTTTTTGCAAAGTGCCCGGCCACGGCGTTCAGCTTGAGCCCGATGCACAATGCACGCCAGGGCATCGACCTTTTCGCCTTTGACAAGGATATCCATCTTCACGAGATCGGCGTGGCGATAGCCGATCACTTCGTAATTCATCGTGCCGTACCCGGCGGTAATACTTTTCAGCTTGTCGTACATGTCGAACACGATTTCGGCGAGTGGCAGCTCGTATGTCACCTGCGCCCGTTTGGGGCCCAGGAATTCGGTCGTCTTGTAGACGCCGCGCCGATCGGCACTCAGTTGCATGATCGGACCGATCCGGTCCGACGGAAGAATAAAGACGACCTTCGCAATCGGTTCTCCGAATTCCTCGATCTGCCCCGAATCCGGCACTTGCTGGGGATTGTCGATAAACTGGGTCTCGCCATTGCGCAGCTTCAACTGATACGTCACGTTGGGTGCCGTCTGGATCAGATCCACATCCGCTTCCTGTTCGAGCCGCTGCTGGATGATTTCCATGTGCAGCATCCCCAGGAATCCGCAGCGGAACCCGAATCCGAGTGCCTCGGACGTATCCGGTGCGAACGAAAAGCTGGCATCGTTGAGACTCATCTTTTGCAGTTCTTCGCGCAACCGCTCGAAGTCGGTCGCGTCGATCGGGTACATCCCGCAAAAAACCATGTGCTGCGGGATTTCGTATCCCGGCAGCGGATTTGGTGTCCGATTGTGGAAGTCGGTGACGGTGTCGCCCACGTGGACGTTTCCCAGCACCTTGATCCCGGTGACGATGTAACCGACCTGGC
>JANXOO010000145.1 GCA_025353525.1 Schlesneria sp.
CTGTGAAACGGGTTTCACAATTAATGAAAACTCCCGAGGGCCGTGATTGGTGGCAGAAATTCGGCGGCTATTTCAACGGCGTTTTCAATTTAAAAAAAGGAAGCCTGTCGCGCCGTGTCTTTAGTGAATACCTGGCGGAGAAGGCTGCCGGGTCGAAACCGAAATCGCTCGAAACACCACTCGATGAACCGGGAACCGCCACAACCGGTATCGAGGAACCCGATTGGCTGACGGCAGACGATGAAGCAATCCTCGACCGCATCTGGGATCGCATCGGACGCAAGCCGGTTCAAAACGCTGAAACGTCAACGGACGTTGAAACTCCCGAAGAATGAGTGACAGGCGCAACGAGTCACTCGGACGCGGCAGGCCCGGTCCGATCAGGGCAAAGGTACGCGCGTTTTTTTTGGCAAAAGCGATTGCCCTGCCTGCTGAATCGCAATGTTGAATTGCCGCCGAGTGAACCCGTGGGAATTCCGGGTCACTCGACACGTTAATGAGATGACATCCGTTCAGACGTAACCTTGCCACACTGGAAAGCGATAAACCAATGACGACGACTCCACAACAAAAACGAGCCTGGCGACCGTGGTACGCGTTGCCTCAGGCACCGCTCTGTTCCGAATGCAATCTTCCGTGCATCGTCAAGCATACTGGAACCGCCGAAGATGGAAAGAAAATCCAGCACCGCTACTGCCCGAAATGCAAAAAGCCGTACAAGACGACGTACCGGGTCGAAACACAATAACGCTCGTCATTGCAACGTTTTTCGAATTTGATCGCTGCGTGGACCGGGAACGACGTTCCGTCAAAAAGGACGGATTCCGCAGTTCGAGCGGAAACTTCGTTCGAAGTCGAATTTGCCATTCGCACGTCCGTTTGCCGGAGCAGTGTTAATTCATGCGGAGCAACGTATCATTCGCCCGGTTGCGAATGAAAACTTGCAAAGGTGAATCCGATGTCGATGTCCACAATTCTGGCTGGCCGAAGAATCCTTGTTCTGGCTGGCGATGAGTACGAAGATCTTGAACTCTGGTATCCCAAATTGCGGTTGATCGAAGCCGGGGCAAGTATCACTGTCGCCGGTGCGAAGGCCAGGACGATCTGCCATGGCAAGCACGGCTACCCCTGTTTGACCGACGAAACGTACGACGCAATCGATGCCGCTGACTTCCACGGATTGATCTGCCCTGGTGGCTGGATGCCCGACAAATTGCGACGCGATCCGAAGGTCCTTAGTCTCACTCGCGAATTCGCGGCCACTGGAAAACTGGTCGCCGCCATCTGTCACGGCGGCTGGATTCCAATCTCGGCCAACGTCTATCGCGGCGTTCGCGTGACCGGTTCACCCGGAATCAAAGACGACCTGATCAACGCCGGAGCACTTTTTGAAGATGCACCCGTTGTCATCGACCGGCACTTCGTCAGCAGTCGGCGACCTGATGATCTACCAGCATTCTGCCAGGGAATGCTCGAAGTGCTCGCTCCTTCCGGCCAGCGGAAATAGTCGGACGAACCGGATTTGTTCGGCGAAAGAATTGCGAATGGGTGGCGACCATCCGGACTCGCTTCAAGTGACATCCGGTCGGCGAATGCGAACATCAATTCAGGACTGGAACGCCAAATAAAGTGATCGGAACGAATGTGATGAAGCGTCAGAACCATTCGACGGGCACTCCCTGGGAGCGGGTCGTCGCCTATTCCCGTGCCGTTCGAGTCGGCAGTTTTGTATTCGTTTCGGGGACCACGGCATCGAATGCAGACGGCACGACGGTCGCTCCAAGAGACGCTTACCTGCAGGCCCGATTTATCTTTCAGAAAATCGCAACCGCACTCGGGAAGGTGAACTCGAAACTGTCAGATGTCGTCCGCACCCGGATGTTCGTCACCGACATCAGCCAGTGGGAAGAGGTTGGAAGGGCTCACGGTGAAGTCTTCGCCGGAATCAATCCGGCGGCGACGATGGTCGAAGTCAGTCGGTTGATCAACCCCGATCATCTTGTCGAAATCGAAGTGGATGCGATTTCCACGAATGATGGATCAGGCCCAGGCACGCTGGAAGAATTCGACAAAGTTCCGCCAAAGAATTCGCTCGACATCGTCTGATGAGTAGCCCCGTTTTGACAGAAGTTCCCCGACTCGACCGAGATCGGCGATCGTATCGAGGTCCGACGGAGACTGTTCTTTTCCAAAACCACCATCAAGATCGGTACCCAGTCCGCAGTGACGCGCGTTTCCGGCCAACTGACAAATGTGGTCCATATGATTGATCACGTGATCCAGCAAGACGGTCGACGGGTCCGACACGCCTATCTTCCAACCGGGTTGAATCATCCAGTTGTCGAACGCAGCGCCGATGACGGAGTCACGTCGAATCAGTTCCTTGAGCTGGTCATCATTGAGTTGCCGGTCGCCGGGGACCAGCGTACGACAATTGTGATGGCTGGCAATGCACGGCCCCTGGTAGATCGACATCGCATCCCAAAACGATTGGTCGGCCAGATGAGTCACATCGAGCAACATGCCAACCCGATCCATCTCGCGCAACAGTTTTTTACCACTTTCATTGAACCCTCCTTCGCTCCCTGTTCCGAAACAATAGGGACTTGGTCCATAATGGGCCGGGCCGAGCAAACGGAGGCCGGCATTGAACCAGTCGCCAATCTGTTCGGGATCAAGGATCGGCGGACTTCCTTCCATACTGAGGATAAATCCCAGTGGCGGCTGACCGAACGCGGGTGGACCGGACGGAATCGCCTGCCATTCGGCGATATGAGCATCAAGCGACGCCTTGTCGGAGATTTCTCGCAGAATTCCTTTGGCGACCATCGCGCGATAGTAGGCCAATTGGCCGTGAGCCATTGCATACGCGGTCTCGCGCGACTGCGGAAATGTCAGCGGCTTGTCTTTGCGATGGAGCCGCGGCAGCAGCGTCACGATCATCAGACCAACCCGTCCGCGCCGCAGTTCATCCCACGAGACAGTGCAGGGGCCGGGGATAATCGCCTGAAAATGTTGTTCGAATTCGCGAATTTTCGCGACAGGCAGCATCAGATCGCGGTTCCATTCGAGTGCGTTCCATGCCATATCGAGATGCGCGTCAAAGATAAACATCGTTTGTTGCTTTCAACGTTCCTTGGAAAAAACCGGCATTGGACGCTTCATATCACCATTCATGGTCATCATCCACCGGGAATTCTTGCAATTCTTCAACAGGACGGGAGGAATACGTGCCCTTTTCCCGGAGGATGCTGAAAGACGGTGTGTGATTGACGCTCCCGCACTGCATTTCCTAAAGGCGAAGTCGTTTTCGAGAGTTGAGTGTGTGTGATTTCGATTCCGCTCATCGTGACTCACCCTGGCATATTCTTCCTTAAGCCCTGTTTTTGCTCTCCGGGGTCGTCCGTTGTCGCTCGTTCACGTCCATTTTCAATGGGAAATTGAATAGCGACCGACGATGCGTTCGGCTGGTGAAAAGATTAACAATACGTCCAATCCAACGCGAACCTGCCAGAAGTCGGATGGTTTTGAACATCTCCCCGCAGCAGGTTTCGGTTCAGCCCGCTTCGATCGCTGCGGGGAGACCCGTTTCGATCGAAGAATATTTTGGGGACCACCCAAGCTGTTCGCGCAGTTTTCGATTGCGGCATCGCTTGTTCAGGCCGCCTGAACCGCGGGCACTCGGCTGACTCGCATCAAACGTCGGGGCGGGAGCCTGAATAAGTCTTGCCAATAGTCCGAAGTATTCGGACCTTTGGATCGGTCGGTCGTCGACGGCGATAAAGCATTCTTCCGGGACGCGGGATTGTTCGCAGGCAAGTATCGCTGCCACCGCATCGTCAACATGAATCAGGTTCAGCCACGAGTCACCATTTCCGGCGAGAGGCGTTCCCGCCATCAAGGCGTCGACTCGCGACAGCAGTCTGCCTGGCCCGTAAATTCCGGCCAGCCGCAACACACACGCCGATGCGAAAGGACTATTCCGAAAGCGTGTCTTCACAAGGCTTTCAGCCTGAACGCAGACTTGACCACCGGGCTGTACAGGATCGCAGTCAGAATCCTCGTTGACCCATTCGCCGTCGCATTGACCGTAAACACTGGTGCTCGAAACATAGATGAATCGTTTACAATTGCGACCGATTGCGGCGAGGACATTGGCCATTCCGCCAAGGGCAACCTCTTCGCGAGTTTTCCCGGAGTTTCGATCAAATCCGACCGAATGGAGGATGACATCCACTTCGGGAAGGTGATGAAGCGAACGACTGTCGCACAGATCAGCGACGATTGGTCGAACACCGAAATCCCGAAATGAATCGGCATTTTGCAAAGACCGCGTCACCGCAAACACGTCATCTCCCTGCTCAACCCAAGCCGCAGCAACGCGCCGCCCAACGTAACCACAACCAAAGATCAGTTTTTTCATTAAGCAAAGCCTCTCCACTGGCGTTCAGGCATGAGCCTGTCTTCCGCATTTATACCACGCGCGGTCTGGTTTGACGCAGTGCGGTCTGGTTTGACGCCATTGAGAAATCCAACGACACCTGGAAACTGCCGCAGTGACGGTGGTTCCGCTTCGAACGCGGAAGCGGACTCACAAACGAAGCCTCA
>JANXOO010000162.1 GCA_025353525.1 Schlesneria sp.
GCCGTTTTCGCAGCCGAAGGAGGCCAGATTTCTCCTGACGCCTACACGATGCTGTTCACCATGCACGCGACGGTCATGATTTTTCTCGTGATCATCCCCGTACTCGCCGGGGCGTTCGGCAACTTCCTGATTCCGCTACAAATCGGCGCGGACGACATGGCATTTCCGACGCTGAATATGCTTAGCTACTGGTTCATGTGGCCTGCGATTGCACTCTTCGGGGTCAGCTTCTTCATGTACGGGGGCGGTCCATCATCGGGATGGACATCGTACCCGCTGCTTTCTGTCCTGCCTGAAGCGGCACCCGGTTCGCGTAACGCCCAAACGTTTTGGCTGCTGGGTCTGACATTCGTCGGGGTGTCGTCGATGATGGGTTCGGTCAACTATATGACGACGATCATCAACATGCGTGCCCCCGGCATGACGTTGTTCCGCATGCCACTGACGATCTGGTCGATGTTCATCACCGCGATTTTGCAGGCGTTTGCACTACCGGTTCTGACGGCCGCCGGATTCATGATGGTTTCGGACCGGATGCTGGGAACGTGCTTCTTCATTCCCGCAGGAATCGTTGTCAATAACGCGGCACCGACCATTGGCGGCGGGCAGCCGCTCCTTTGGCAACACCTGTTCTGGTTTTATTCACATCCCGCCGTTTACATCATGTTGCTCCCGGCGATGGGGATGGTTTCTGACATGCTGGCGTGCATGTGTCGCAAACCGGTCTTCGGGTACAAGCCGATGGTTTATTCGCTGGCGGCGATCGCCGGACTGGGTTTCATCGTCTGGGGCCACCATATGTTCCTGAGCGGCATGAACCCCGCGTTGGGAATGACGTTCATGATCAGCACGATCATGATTGCGCTCCCTTCGGCCATTAAAACCTTCAACTGGATCGGGACGATCTGGGGCGGACGAGTGCAGTACAACACCGTCATGCTGCATTGCATCGCGTTCGTTTCCATGTTCATCATTGGTGGACTGAGCGGCATTTTCATGGCTGCCGTTCCCGTTGATATTTACATTCACGACACGTACTTCATTGTCGCTCACTTTCACTACGTGATCTTCGGTGCGACGCTATTCGGTGTTTTCGGAGCCATTCAGTTCTGGTTCCCGAAGATGTACGGTCGAATGATGAACGAAACCGTCGGCAAGATTCATTTTGTGCTGACGTTTATCGGATTCAATTGCACCTTCTATCCGATGCATATGCTGGGAATCGCCGGGATGCCTCGACGTTATGCAGACCCGTACCACTTCCCGTATCTCGAACATCTGTTGCCGATGAACCAGTTCATCACGGCATCGGCCTTCCTGATGGGGACGGCGCAATTTCTGTTGCTCGGAAACTTTTTCTACAGCATGTTCTTTGGCCCCAAATGCGGACGCAATCCGTGGGGAGCGAACGGCCTCGAATGGACCGCTCCTTCTCCACCGGGCCACGGTAATTTTGACGTACTGCCAGTCGTTTATCACGGTCCCTATGAATATGGTTCACCTGTCAGCGGTGACAAGGATTTCCTGATGCAGACCGAATACGTTCCGCTGGCACAACGCATTGCACTGGAAGATCACTAATGGTGGAAGCCGGGGATGGCCCGGCAGAAGTTTCGCTGGCATAAAACGGATTGACCTGAAGCGGTGCTTTGCTGGATGGCCAGTCGGAAGTCTTGTTCTCGTCACAGAACGTTAACCCGGTGTATGACAGAATCAATCGTTAGTCGTACAAGCTTAGTCCTTTAACAGCAATCGTTGATCCGTCCGATGAATCCTCAGGCTCATTCCGTCTGGCTGCACCGCTTTGCGTGGATTACCGCTGCGCTGACGCTGCTGCTACCGGTGACGACCGGAGCGATGGTGACGACGCTGAAGGCCGGGATGGTCTTTTCAGATTGGCCGACCTCCGAAGGCTATTTTATCCTCAACTATCCCTGGTTGAGTTCCGCCCGGGATCAATTCATCGAGCATGGGCATCGGTTGTCAGGTATGACGATCGGCCTGATCGCTATGTGTCTTGTGGTTGCGGCTTTGTGTCTGGATCGCAGACCGCTGGTTCGTAAACTGGCGATCGGAATCTTCGCTGCAGTCTTTGCCCAGGGAATGCTCGGTGGTGCCCGAGTCCTTCTGGACGAGCAATTGCTGGCACTACTGCACGGCGACTTTGCTGCGCTTGTTCTGAGTTTGATGGCAATTCTGGTCGTTGTCACGGGACGTAACCGGGAAGACGGCATCCGGAGTTCGCACGATGCCGATTCCCATACCGTCTCGAACTCCGCGAGCGTTTTGATTCTGACCTTGATCGTACAATATGTCATGGGTGGTTTGCTGCGGCACCTCCGGGAACGCGACGGATTCGGCTGGGCCTGGATGGTTCACCCGTGGTTCGCTGTTGTCGTCTTGCTGGCCGCCGCATGGTTCGGAATCCAGGCTTACCGATCGCAATCGCTATCACTGCACCGCTATGCCAATGCGTTGATCGGATTGGCCGTTGCTCAGTCGCTGGTGGGGCTGGCCACCTGGTACGTGCGATATGGTATTCCGTCCTGGGGTGTGATCGCGCAGCAGAATTCAGTGCCTCAAATTGTTGTCTGCTCGATGCACAAAGTGGTCGGCATGTTAACGTTGGTCACTGGAGTATTGGCGGTTGTCGCTTCAAGGCC
>JANXOO010000219.1 GCA_025353525.1 Schlesneria sp.
GGTCGGCTACGGGCAGACGGGGCGCGTCAAACTGTACACGATGACGAAAGAGCTCTTTATTCCCGGCTTCATGGAACGTGACGAAGGGGAACGCGAACTGCCTCACGAAAAGTACCCCTGGGACGGAATCAGCGGTACGCGTCCGTTTCACGAATACGCCAAGACGACAACTGTCGGCGTCTATTGAGTTTTGCACGGTTCGTTGATCGGGATTCAGCTCGCTGAAATTGAGATCCACTCTGTTGAAGAAATCCTTATGTTCGATATTCCGATTCTCCGCTTCGGCCAGACGTACGAGTCGATGGAAAAGCAGCCCGTCGTTCACTTCGACACCGGTGAAACGGTGGCTCAGTTGCATCAGGCAACCGGAGCGATGGTCAAACTCGACCTGAAGAAGGCTCAGAAATCCCGCGATGCGTTGCGAGCAGTTCCCATTTCGAAGCTGATCGAGATCTGCAAGTCAGCCGCACGGATGTATCTCGAAGAAACTCTGCCTTGTGGAAACGGCTCGCTGTCACCGGCCGAGTTTTGTCGAATGCAGTCTGCCACAACCGGATTGCCGGAAAACATGTGTGCAGCGAACATGCGCAAGAACGCATACGTTCTGGGGCATATGGACGAAGTTCTGGACGCCCTGACGCGCGGAGTGCCTTACGGGATTTTTGAAAAGGGATACGGACGCGAAGCGCGCGGGGTCACGGTCTCGTTTCAAGCGACGACCCCTGTCTTCGGGACAGTACTGCCGAATAATTCGCCCGGCGTACATACGCTGTGGTTACCCGCCATTCCGCTCCAAATCGGGCTGTGCATCAAGCCTGGCTCGCAGGAATTCTGGACTCCTTATCGTATCACCGAAGCATTCTTCAAGGCGGGTTTGCCACGGGAAGCGATCTCGGTTTATCCCGGTGGACATGACGTAGGCGGAGCAGTGATGTCTGACTGCTCCCGAGCGATGATTTTCGGTGGCCAGACCACCGTGGATCAGCACGCGGGAAATCCGCGAATTTCAGTTCATGGCCCCGGTTTTTCAAAGGTGATTCTCGGTGACGATGTGGTTGATCGCTGGGAAGATTACCTCGAACTGATGGTCGATAGCGTTTTTGCCAACAGCGGGCGAAGCTGTATCAATGCCAGTGGTATCTGGGCGTCGCGTCACACGCGCGAGATCGCCGACGCAGTGGCTCAACGTCTTGGCCCGGTCGTTCCGTTGCCACCGAATGACCCGAATTCATCGCTGGCAGCATTCACGACACCCGGAGTCGCAGAAGCAATGAATACACAAATCGACGAAGGCTGCAGAGCGGACGGAGTCACCGAAATGACGGCGAAATACCGCAATGGTGATCGACTGGTCAAACGCGAACGCTGCGACTATTTGCGTCCGACGGTCGTTCATTGCACAGGACCAGATATGCCACTGGCAAATACCGAATACATGTTTCCGTTCGTGGCGGTCGTCGAATGCCCGCAGAACAAGATGTCAGGACGGATCGGGCAAACGCTTGTCGGAACAGCCCTGACGGACGATGCGAAATTCAGACAGCAACTGCTTGATGCCACAAATATTGATCGCTTGAATATTGGCCCGGTGAAGACGGTGCAACTGAACTGGCTGCAGCCTCACGAGGGCAACATCGTTGATTTTCTGTTCCGCAATCGTGCGTTTCAGGATACTCCGCCAGCAGCGCACTGAGTCAGCAGCGCACTGAATTCATTCGGCGACAACAGGATTCACCAGTACGCCAACATCTTCGATTTCAACTTCCATGCGATCGCCTGGTTTCAGATAGACAGCCGGATTCCGGGCCACACCGACACCGGGTGGCGTTCCGGTAAAAATCAGGTCTCCAGGTTGCAAGGTGACAAGCTGCGATACGTGTGCGATCAATTCATCGATCCCGAAGATCAATTCCTTTGTGGTCGAGTTTTGCATCGTTTCGCCATTCAGCCGCAATCCGATCCGGATGTTGTGCGGATCGACTTCATCTGAAGTCACAAGGTATGGGCCGGTCGGAGCAAACGTATCGGGGGTCTTCCCCAGCAACCATTGACCACCGGGCCGGCCTTTCTGCCAGTCGCGAGCCGAAACGTCGTTCCCGCACGTGTACCCTGCGACATGTGAAAACGCATTTTGCCTGGAAATATTCTTGCCCCGCGTGCCAATCACGACGACCAGTTCCGCTTCGTAATCAACTTCGTGAGCGACTTTCGGAAGGACCACAGGTTCATCGGGTCCGATCACCGATTGACTGAACTTGTTGAAAACGACCGGTTCGCCAGGAATTGGCGAATTTGTTTCGATCGCGTGATCGCGATAGTTCAGCCCGATACAAAGCACCTTGTCGGGATTTCCCACAGGAGCCATCAATCGCCCTGTGACGAATGGTCCCTTCGACATTCCTGTCGCCAGCGCGTGTGCTGCAGCGGCGAGTCCTTCCGACGCCGAGAGGAGTTCACGCATCGTCTTTGGGAGCTTGATATCAACCTCACACAGATCGACGAATCGCCCATCCAGGGTGACTCCGACGACTCGAGGTCCCGTTTCTGTCATCAATGTCGCCAATTTCATCAGTTTTCTCCAGGAGATGTACTTTTTATCCGACGGCAGTCAATCAATGAGATCGCAGAAATCCGTTCATGGCTTTGGACAAGTCTTTCAATTGCGCTATTCAGGCGAACTGTGCCGCTGACACCGCTTACCGAGCAAGAATTCTTTCGGAACAAACGTCGATGTCTACTGCAAGTCGTATTACTCTAGCTCGAAGTCTCCTGGATTTCACGTCTTATCGTCACTCATGAGTCTCCGCAGTCCACTTCGAACAGTTTCGGCAAATTACGGATCCGGAAATCGTTTTGATTTTGCCGCCGATTCCTGTATATCCGTGCGATGAGCGAGCCAGGAGTATTTTTGTTTGCAGGGGGTGGCACCGGGGGACATCTGTTTCCCGGTATCGCTGTCGCCGATGAACTGCGAAAACGCGAGCCCTCAAGCCGGGTTGTTTTTGTTGGCAGCACCCGGTCAATCGAATCGGCGATCATGTCCGAACATCGGTTTGAGCATCGCATGCTTCCCGTTGAATCGCTTTCAATGCTGAAACGGAATCCGTTTCGATTTGGCTGGCGGAACTGGCAGGCATGGCAATTGGCGAAGCGCCTGTTGCGTGAACTGCGTCCGAGTGCAGTGGTCGGGCTCGGTGGCTATGCCAGTGCCCCGATTGTACTGGCCGCCTATCGGCTGCGAATACCCGTGGTTTTGATTGAACCCAATGTGATACCGGGTCGAGCGACGCGATGGCTGAGCCGGTGTGCCACCTGCATTTGCATGTCATTCGCCGAAACGGCATCCCGACTCGCACATGCCCGGCGTCTGATGGTGACGGGAAATCCAGTCCGAGCCGAAATCGCGGCGCTCGTCGATCATCCTCTCGCAATGCACGCGGAAGCAGACAGGGAAATCGACCCGGATCGCCGTCGTGAATTGCTGGTACTTGGGGGGAGTCAGGGAGCGGACACTTTGAACGATGCTGTGCTCGACGCCGTTGAAAAGAACGTCGATGCGCTTCGCCTGTGGAAAATCGTCCATCAGACAGGACCCCGGCAAATCGATCGGGTGCGTGACGCGTATCGAAAACAGGGGCTTGATTCTGAAGTCCAGCCATTTTTTCACGATCTGCCGAATCGCTACTCAAGTGCTTCATTTGCAATATCCCGCGCCGGGGC
>JANXOO010000220.1 GCA_025353525.1 Schlesneria sp.
GCGATCAAACAGGAACACATAACCCGCAAATTGCAGATTCAGACCAACGGCACCTGTTCCGTAACTCATCATCAGAATGTGAGCGTTCGGATCCTCTTTGAATTGGGCCAGAATCGGTTCGCGCTTTTTCGTGGGAACTCCGCCGTGATAGACCAACGCTCCGTATTTCTCCATTGGTTTGGCCAGCCAATCGATCACTTTTGTCCATTGGCTGAACAGAATCGCCTTACCGCCGCTCGCGGCAATTTCTTCCATGTCGGCTTCGAGTCGATCCAGCTTGGCGCTTTCGCCCGTCAGCGGATCGAAATTCGTGATCTGCTTGAGCCGCAACACCAGTTCAAAGACGTGTTGGACCGAGATCGAATCGCCGAGATTATTGAGCTGGACGACACCTTCCTTTTCAGCCATTTCGTATGCTGCCAACTGGGCCGGAAGGAGTTCAAGATATGCGTCGCGGTCGAGTCGCGGTGGCATATCTTTCATGACCAGATTCTTCGTCCGCCGCAGGATGAATTGTTTTGCCAACGATTGAAGCTGTCGCAAATCGGGAGTGGCGTTCGGAGGAACGACCTCGAGGAATTCGTACAATGCACCCAGTTCCTCGGGTCTGTTTTCGATCGGTGTTCCCGTTAACGCCCAACTGCGTCGCCTTGGTAACGCGCGCGCAGTGACGGCTGTGCGTGAGGTCCGGTTCTTGATCCGCTGGGCTTCATCCAGCACGATCAGATCGAATTTGGGAAATTCTCCGTCCGGAAACGCGGCAAAGTCACGAACCATCGATTCGTAATTGGCGATCAGGATCGGAACTCCTGGCATCGTCCACGTCAACTTGCGGCGTTCGCTATCTCCTTCGACAACAACGAATGACAGCTCTTCAGCCCATGTACGGAATTCACGTTGCCAGTTCGGTAACAGCGGCTTCGGGCAAATGAGCAGTACCCGGCGAACTTGCCCGCTGCGTATAAGCAACCTGATGGCTGTAATTGTCTGCATTGTCTTGCCGAGTCCCATTTCGTCGGCCAACAATGCGGACGAGTTGGAAAACAGCCACCCGATCCCTTCGTACTGGTACGGAAATGGCTCGAACGGCATCACCATTTCTTGCCCGGCAAGCCACGACTGAAGGGGCGGTTGCAGCAGATAGAACAGCCGGTCTTCGACCGACAGCATGTCGACCGGTGGCTTGATTCGCGTCACCTGCTTTTTCTTCGGCTCTTCGACCAATCCGTCGATCAGCGACGCGATCGTCGGTGGAACGTATTCCGGAAGACCTTCGATCTCCGGAGCAGGGGATTGCAGCAGTTCACCTTTGGCCGTCCGCTCCCGCTTCGCGTCGTCGCTCTCTTTTGTCACCAGATCCAGGCCTTCGGTAAACTGGATCCCGAACGTACTGACTTTTTGTCGAGCCGGTTTCCAGGTTGGCATCAAACCTGGCGACTTCGGAAGAGATTGCGTCTGGATTGTGATGTTCGGCCAACGCTGCAAAGCAACATTCTGGCCGGACGAGAGGATTTCTGCTCGCAGCGATACCGGAACCGGAATCACACTCACTTCGCCGAGAAGTTCT
>JANXOO010000224.1 GCA_025353525.1 Schlesneria sp.
CGCGACACGTAACCGCCAGGGAGCCAAACCGGACACGTGTTGTCGCGTCCAATCAATGATTCGCGCGACTCAAGGCATCGAATGCCGAGGAAGACGGATTCACAATAAAGGACACAAAAAAGGCTGGTGAGCATGTCGGAATTTCGCCTGGCAATCAAGCAGCGCAACTACCCTGAACAGGTGATGAAGAAATTGTTGCTATTCCGGATGCCAAATGGAAGACTGTGCTCGTCGTCGTTACCCCGAAATGAACGGTGAAGTATCAAAAAAACAACCCCCGATCCTTCAAACCGACCCTTGGATCGACCGTGGGGTCGTGGCGGCACTCGGGCTTGCTGTATTGATCTGGCTCGTTGGAGCAATTTGGTTGGTGGGGAACGGCTCGCAGAACACGCCAGATATTTTGACAGCCATCGGTTCTGCTGCTGTCGGAGCGCTTGCGGGGTTGCTCGCACCGAGTCCGGCCTCGCATTGATTCAGGAACAAGGAGAAAACCGTGAACGACAATTCGTCGGTACACGATTCGTCGCCGTTTTCACATGTCATTTTGAAATCGGGGTATTTGCAATGACACTCCCAATCGCCGACAAAATCATCGTGTCAAATCTCGGGGTGCTCGCAAAAAAATACGGCGCGAGCGGGACAGCCAAGGTCAGCGCGGCAGTAAAGCGACTGATCGCGGCGGATCTGAAGCGTGGATTGGTGACGGTTCTCGTCGATCTGAGCGATGCGGCAGTAATGAAAGCCTGTGGAGCGAAAGCGGTCCCTGCCGGATCAGAGACGGATCCCGAAATCAACAAGAAGGCAATCGATGCCGTTTATCTGCATGGAGACGTGCGGCCGTCGTATCTGATGGTTCTTGGTTCCCGTGATGTGATCCCGCATGTACCGCTCAATAATCCGTTGTCAGGCGATGGCGACGCCGATGTTCCGAGTGATCTGCCTTATGCTTGCGACAAGACTTACGGAGTTGACGTACAGGATTTTCTCGCGCCGACGCGCGTGATCGGTCGACTGCCCAATGTGACGGGAGATACGGTTCCGGACTATCTTGTGAGCCTGATCGATACTGCCGCTACGTACTCGTCACGGCCAGCAACTGACTACAGCCCGTTTCTCGGTATCTCTGCCAGCGTTTGGAAGAAATCGACTGAGATGTCGATGGATGCAATTTTCGGTACACATTCCGGTCTGAAAATCTCACCTCCTGACGGCTATAAATGGACAGCGGCCGAGTCGAAGCGATTGGCTCATTTCGTAAATTGTCACGGTTCCCCTGGCGACCCTAACTTTTATGGACAAAAAGGCGGAGCTTATCCTGTGGCACATTCTGCCAAATGGATGGCCTCGAAAATCGCTTCAGGAACCGTGATGGCCGCCGAATGCTGTTATGGTGTCGAGTTGTACGACCCAAAAGTCACTCCAACTGCCCAGGGGCAAATGGGGATGTGCAATACCTACCTCGGTAGCGGCGCTTATGCCTTCCTTGGCAGCACAAATATCGCGTATGGGCCGACGGCGACAAATGACCAGGCAGACCTCATTTGCCAACTTTTCTCAACAAATCTGGCTGCGGGCGCGTCCACAGGCCGCGCCAGTTTGCAATCGCGTCTGGATTACGTTGCCGCCAAGGGCGGACTTCTGCTGCCAGCCGACTTGAAAACACTTGGCCAGTTCACTCTGATGGCCGATCCGTCACTGACTCCCGTCACTGCACAACCGCATACGATCGCGATCTCATTGGCAAAGGCCACGCCAAAAAGCGGAATGGCCGCATCGATTGCCATCGCTCGTCACGCTCGTCAAGACAGGCGAGTGAGCCTGGTGACTCGCGCCGAGGCGACCGTTTCACGACGGCTGGAAGAGCCGACTGATTCGCTCGCCGTTCGGAAAAGCGGTGTTTTTGCCAAATTGAGGCAATTGGCACGAGACCATGGAATCGATGCACCCGACACCTTCATAACGTATTCCCTGGGTCGCGAATCCGTCGCGTCGGGCGCGAAAAGTCTTCGCTTCGCGGCATCGCCTGCAGTGGGGCCCGGGCCAAAAGCGGTCCATGCAATTATTCAGCGCATGGATCCACCGAAAGACATTCCACAATTGATCTTGGTTCGCGGTGTTCAGGCGATAGAATACGACGATGTGATGGACGCGCGTGCGTTCGAAAGTCGTTAATTCGTTTCGGAACATCGGTGAAACGCTCATGCAATTTCAGGGAACTGTTTCGCGAGCAGTCGTCGCGTCGGGAAGCAAGTCTGAACATCGGGCGGTCGTGCTGTTGCTGTCGGAGGGAACTGTCAAACTGCGACGGCCAGGTGGAAATCCCTTTTGTGATCCCGAACTTGAAAAACTCGTCGGTCAGGAAATTGTCTGCGATGGCGACATACAGTCGGGGCAATTGATCCTGAGCAAATGGAGTGTCGTGCCCCGTCAGGCGAGATCGTAAACGCTGCTCCTTCAGAAAATCACCGAGTGTCGATAAGACGACTGATCTGCGCCCTTCACGCTGTTTCCGAAAAATCGCACGCACCGGAATAAATCCCCGTTCGTCCTGCTATTCAAGTCAGCTCGGCGATCTACCTGGTTATTCAATGCCAGGTCCTTCAATTCCTTCTTCGTGGTCCCTTCGTTAATCTGTGCGACGGTGTTGATAGCGATCCGGTTTTGGCAGGGAATACTTCACAGATGTCGAAAGGCAACGTACTAATCGGTCAATCCGGCGGACCGACTTCGGTCATCAATTCGTCATTGGCGGGAATCGTTGATGCC
>JANXOO010000242.1 GCA_025353525.1 Schlesneria sp.
CGAACGACAGAAAAAGTCATAGCTGCGACGATCGAAAGGGATTCGTTGCCGTTTGTCCGATTCGTAATTCAAATTTTTGAACGGAATCCGCCGGTTCGAACCGTGGCAACTCGCGGCAAACTCGCGCATACTTGTCGCCGCGTCGTGCGACGTGAATCGAGGCGTTCGATTAATGTTGAATTCCGGTCGATCGGCAATCACCGAACTCGATTTCATCGCTCGTTGCAGAAGATCGGGTTAATGAATGTCAGATACCTGGCCGTGAAACGAATCAGGGAACTGTCAACGATTCCCCTCATTTCGCGGCCTTGGCGTGCCATCACAAAATCACAATCAACCGGGAAGGGTATTTTTTATCATGAATTTCAAAAGAATCTGCGCTGCGACAGCCATGATCGGGTTCGCATTCGCCGTTCGGTCAAGCTTCTGCTCGGTCGCTGTCGATACTTTCGGTTCTTCGGTCGCCGCGGCCGAATCCGAAAAGGACGATGCCAAAGAAGTCACGATTGATGCGATCAAACTGAAGGTTCCGTCGGGTTGGAAACAGGAAAAACCCTCAAACAACCTGCGTCTGGCCCAATTCAAAATTCCGGCTGCCGATGGAGACAAGCCGACAACGGAATTGGTCGTCTCGTCATTCGGTGGCGATGGCGGCGGCGTCGATGCAAATTTCAAACGGTGGATCGATCAATTCACGTCCGAAGGTCGCAAGGTGAAAATGTGGTCCGGGGAATGTGAACAAGGTAAGTACTATATTAGCGATATCACAGGCACCTACCTTCAATCGGCTGGCGGACCATTTGCGGGTGGCAAAAAGACACCGATGCCCAACCACCGGTCACTAAGTCTGGTGCTGTTCATTGGCGGGAAGAGCGTTTACTTCGTACGAATGACCGGCCCGGAAAAGACGGTCGGTGAATCGGCCGAATCGTTCCGCAAATCGTTCGACGGCGATGCCTCGAAAGAAGCCGAATACGAACTGAAGTGACTTGTACCGCCGTTTTGGGCATTCCAGGCCCGGCCAAGTCGTGACATCAAGGGATATGGTCAGACCAGGTCCGTTTGCTTAAAGGCTGCGCTGGGCGTCCGAATTCCATTGACTCAATTCCATTGACCGATCCATCGCGGCCCGAAAACGGGCCATTGAACGATCTGTCACAGCCCCGACGGTTCACGGGCGCGAGATCATGCGTGCAATTCAGGACGCAGGTAAACAAAACTTTTTCCCAATCGGCCACCGTAATTGCCTGCCGAGATCTTCGAGAGCCCTGGCGTATCGACGGTCGCTGCGATGACCGCTTGCGTTCCTGCTGATACTGTCGCCAGATCGCGTCCGTTGATGATGATTTCCATGATTGATCTGACGTTCCGGGGAACGTGCGACTGTTCGCCGAGTTTCTCGCGCAGTGTCGGGCAAAACAGGTGGTTCGTACTGGCGAACAGAAACGAATAGGCACTCCCTGCTTTCGAGCCACTTGCGGCCACTCCCCCTGGAAACGGAGCGATCGTACCAGGAACGTTCGCGAGTGCCGCGACGCCTCGTTCTGCCGCCGCAAGAGAGGCATCGACAGATTCTGCGAAGAACCACAAATTCCCGCCCATCACGCCATCCGAATACCCAAACCGGCGATCGAGAATGAATTCGCCACCCATGATCGGCAGAACCCAAACTTTTCGTCCGCTTCGTTCGTCGCGGACCTGGTGTCCGTCACCAAACAGTGCGATCTTTCGACCCAGCTTGAAGTAGGGAACGGTATCGAGCAGATTGAAGCAGGCCGTCGTCGGACAAGTCAAAACATTCTGGCTGATGCGATGCAGCAGTACTTTTTCCAGAAGTTTTTCCCGTTCCTTTTTGAATCGCGGGACGTGGAACTGGACGATCGCCCCCGGTCGCCCGTCAGGGGTTTGAAACGATTCATCGCCGCCAGGTCCGACGTACTGATCGATCCCCGCTTCGCACTCACAGAAAATGCTGCTCGACGCATGTCCCGTTGCGGCGTTGCACGCATGATCCAGCCATGTCCGGTCGCGTGCGGTAATCAGCACTTCAGAATAAATACTGCGAAACCCTTCAGCGTAGGTATCTTCGACGATTGCTCGATGAGGAATGCTCATTTGCGTCCGAGCCCGTCATAGGCGACCAATTCGGTGACGACCTTGTCCATAAAGACATCGTGCTCCTGCATGGGAATCTCATCGAACATCTGACATTCAAATGCGAGCGCCACCAGCGGCGTATCCGGCCGGGCGTGTTCGAGCATTTTGTCATAATACCCTTTTCCGTGTCCGGTACGACCACCGCGCCGGTCAAACGCAACGCCGGGGACGATGATCAGGTCGATTTCTTTCACATCGACTTTTTTAGCGGCCACGCTGCGAAGGTCGTCCCGGGGTTCCAGAATTTTATACATGCCAATCGCCAGTTCGTCGGTGTGCTCCAGGTGGAACAGTTCAAGTTCCCCTTCGACACAGTAAGGAACGACAATCTTTTTCCCCCCGGTCAGTGCGTTTGCCAGATCGTTTCGAGTGCGGACTTCGCTGCGAACATCGATATAAAACAGGACTGTTTTTGCCCGCTGGAATTCTGGCAACTGCATGCAACGCCCGACGATCACCCGGCTGAGTTCGTCCTTGTTTTCCTGAGCGTTTCGGTTGGCATGAGCCTGCTCGCGAATCAGTTGTTTTCGAGCAGAAGGATCGGCGGACGTGTCAGCTGTCATCGAACTCATTGGCTCCATGTTTCATCGGAAGAATCTGTCACCAACAGGATAGCAAGGAACTGGCGTTCAACCAATCGACGAGCTCCGATTTGATCGCGAATTTGCCAAAGTCAACGCCGCCGCTGCAATCTGACAGAAGGCAGAAGACTGAAGGGTCAGCCAACTGCCGAGGAATCTGTCCTGATACCGCGTGGTTAAACACTCGGGTGATGAAAACCTGGGGTTGACATGAAAAAGTGATCGGGCGAGATTTGTTACGGAGACTCACTGTTAAAGGCCAGTCGTTGCAAGGATTGGAT
>JANXOO010000261.1 GCA_025353525.1 Schlesneria sp.
AAATCAAACGTCGACAGTCACAGAGCATGACAGCCTTCCAACAAAAAGTCCAAGAATGCCGTAATACGTTCACTGGTTTACCTGTGATTTCAGCGTCCCGTCCACCTGTTTGACGCTGAATTTATCAGGAATTGTCGGGAATACGAGATTCAGGTGGACCTGGAACGTCTTTTCAGTCCCATTGAACTCACTTTTCTGATAGACTACGGATTCGTCAACGGAAACGCGGATCGCCGATTCGGACGGCGGTTGAATTGAATGCGAAAGGAAACCTATGGCAAAGCAGTGGTTAAAACGATTGACCGTCGCGCAGGCGGAAGCGGATAATTCGAATGAGAACATCGTTCCATTTGGCATCAAGAATTCTGAATGGGTAAGACTCGTCTCGAAAATTCGTGACGGAGACCAACTTTACGCCTACCGCGAGGCGCCTCCGCGCCACAGTCGGGCGTTCAAGAATGCAATCCCCTCCGAAGGTGTCGCTTTGGTTCGCGACGGAGATGTCGTCGCGCAAGTTGCGACGCGAGGCCGCTGACAAGTCGCCATGTCGCTTCTTCTTTTGCGAAATGGTACGGTTTACGACCCCTTAAACGGGGTCAATGGCGTTCAGCGCGATCTGTGGATCGCGGGCAGGCAAATCGTTGCTCCGCCTGCCGATCCTGCGGTTCGAGCGGATCGGGTCATTGACGCGGCAGGGCTGGTCGTCATGCCAGGCGGTGTCGACATGCACTGCCACATTGCCGGACCAAAGGTCAACGCCGCCAGAAAAATGTTGCCCGAAGATCGGCGACGGTCCAAACCGATGCTGCGAACCGCGATCACCCGATCGGGCACGATCGGTAGTGTCCCCAGTACATTCGCGACGGGATACCTGTACGCAGGGCTCGGATACACAACGGCCTTCGATGCGGCAATCCCGCCCCTGACCGCTCGACACGCGCACGAAGAGTTTCACGATACCCCGATGATCGACAAGGGATTTCTCGTTCTGGCGGGAAACAATCACTTTGTCATGCAGAAGATCAAAAACGCCGAGCCGCATCTGGTGCAAGCATATCTCGGCTGGCTGCTACAGGCGACCAAAGGTTACGGGATCAAGGTCGTCAACCCGGGCGGGGTTGAAAACTGGAAACACCGCGCCAACGGAAACGTCAAAACACTCGACGAACCCGTCGACGGGTTCGGCATCACGCCACGAGACATCCTGCGGGGAATCGCAACCGCAGTCGATGACCTGGGACTGCCTCATTCTGTTCACATTCACGGAAACAACCTGGGCCTGCCCGGTAACTGGACGACGACACTGGATACCATGCATGCGATGGAAGGACATCGCGGACATTTGACGCATATCCAGTTCCACAGCTACGGCGGCGACCCTGATGACCAGTCGACATTCCGATCGGAAGTCCCCAGGCTGGCCGAATACGTGAACGCGCATTCGAATCTGACCGTCGATGTTGGACAGGTGATGTTCGGCCAGACAATTTCGATGACAGGCGACGGCCCGCTCGGTTATTACCTGCACCGGGTCACCGGTGGTAAATGGTTCAGCGGCGATATCGAGCAGGAAGCGGGTTGCGGTATTGTCCCGATTGTATACAAGGAAAAAAGCGTCGTTCACGCCCTGCAATGGGCCGTCGGTCTTGAGTGGTACCTGCTGATCGACGACCCGTGGAAAATTGCGATGAGTACCGATCATCCGAACGGAGCCTCGTTTTTGGCCTATCCGCAAATCATCGCGCTGTTGATGGACCGTACGCGCCGCGACGAAGCACTTGCGCGGTTGCCGGCCCGTATCCGCGAAATTACAGTCCTTGGCCAACTCGAACGCGAATACACTCTGAACGAAATCGCGATCATCACGCGAGCAGCACCCGCCAGAATGCTGGGACTGACCCGCAAAGGTCACCTGGGTCCTGGTGCCGATGCCGATGTGACCATTTATACACCCGATACTGACATCGAGCGCATGTTCGAACTGCCCCGGTTCGTGATCAAGGCGGGCGAAATCCTGATTGAACAGGGCGAAATCCGGCGGACAATTGAAGGAGTGACGCTGCAAACGGCACCCGACTTCGATGCCGGCGTGATCCCCTCGATCCGCGAATGGTTCGATTCGAGTTACACCGTTCAGTTTCGCAATTACACGGTGGAAGATCACGAAGTCGGACCAACGGTCATCGAGCCGACGACGAACAGCGGATCACATACGGCAAGATAAGGAAGATCTTATCTTCGCCTCATGGCAGATTTATGAATCCTGGATAGACTGCGCACCGTTGTCGACGAGTAGCCGCCGCATGTTCACGGCGGACTCCGGCAAACGGTTTTAACCTGGGAGCGATCCGATGCGTCATGTTTTGTTTTGCGCGGTGGCACTGTTTTCGATGAGCCTTTTGGCAGGGACACGTGACCTGCGAGCAGAAGAAGTAAAAGTACCACTCGATAAATTGCCAAAAGTGGTGGTGGAAGCGGTCAAGAAAAAATTCCCCGGTGCGGAACTCATTTCGGCCACTTCCGAGAAAGAAGACAAAGAACTGAAATACGAGGTAACGATCAAGGACAAAGGCAAGAAAATCGATGTGACCGTTGAAGAAGATGGAGACATTGAAGGTTTCGAACGGGAAATCGACGTGAAAGATCTTCCAAAAGCCGTCTTGAAAACGCTCGAAGAAAAATACCCCAGGATGACACTCAAGTCGGCCGAAGCCGTCTACGAAATCGAAGATTCGAAAGAAGAACTCGAATATTACGAAGTCCTGATCGTCACTGCCGACAAGAAAGAAATCGAAGTCAAAATCGAAGCCGACGGGAAATTCAAGGAAGAAGAAAAATCTGACGAATAGTCACTGCACCCCGATGCGTGGACGATAGCGCAATGGTACTCACTTTGTCGAAACGACAAGGTAGCCCGAAGTGAGTGCCATTGGGCGATAGCGCCCAGTCCGTTGAAGTGACGAAAATCGATCCGGGTTTGCTGTTTCAGCGCCCGGGATATCTTTTGGAAGCTGTCATCATCACATTGAGTCGCGATGGGCATCCATATTCTTGTGATCGAAGACGAAGACGAAATTGCCGACTTTCTTGTGCGGGGGTTGCGGGAAGAAGGTTTTACTGTCGAACGAGCGTCAAACGGCGATGATGGTTGGTTCCGCCTGAAAACCGGTGAATGGGATGTTGTGCTGCTCGACTGGTGGTTGCCTGGAATCGACGGATTGACGCTTCTGAAACGGTTTCGCCAGGTCGACAGGACAACTCCTGTTCTGTTTCTGACCGCACGTGACGCGGTTTCCGATCGCGTGCAAGGTCTGGATCACGGTGCTGACGACTACCTGTGCAAACCGTTTGCGTTCAACGAACTGCTCGCTCGAATCCGCGTCATGTCTCGTCGGCGCGATCAGATTCTTGCGACCGAACTGAATTCTTTGGATATCAGCATCGACCTCACCACACAGCGCGTCGAACGCAACGGGCACCAGCTCGATCTGACCGGGAAAGAGTATTCGCTTCTCGTTTTTTTGATGCGGCACGCCGGGGATGTTCTGACTCGGACGCGGATTTACGAGCACGTTTGGGACGAGCGATACGACGGAATTTCCAATTCGCTGGAAGTCCATATTATGGAACTACGCAAGAAACTCGAAGGACACGGACCGCGCATCATCCACACGCTCCGCAATCGGGGCTACGTTTTTGCAAATCGACCGGGGTGACCGATTGACTCTCACAAATCGCCTCTCGATGTTTTTTCTGATCACCCTGGGGGCGGTTCTGGTCGGGTTTTCAATGGCGTTGCTCGTCATCGCCAATGCCTTTCTGCACAAACAGGTCGACGAGCGACTGGATGCGGCGCTCAATACACTCGGGGCCGCCGCCGATGTCGGTCCAGAAGGGGTCGAATGGGAATTTGACGAGCGACCGGCACTGATGAAGGCCGCTGCGTCACAAGAGAACGTTGCGTGGCGAGTGAGCGACGATCGTGATGGCACCGTCGACAGTGATCGGCAGCCAGGAACGGTCGAAATGCTGACGAATGCCTTACAAACGTTGTCCTCCCGCAAGCAAACGACAGCTCGACTGGACTGGAACGGTGTTGGTTGGCAAATCGGCCATCGACGGCTGCACCAGACCCAATCAACATCGGGCGAACTGGCAGATCCGATTCGATCGGACGACGGCCTCAGATACTCAATGCTGACGATCACGGTCGGGATTTCGCTGAAACCCGTTCACACCATTGTGCGCAAGCTCGGTTTAAGCCTGGTCGGAATTTCGCTGGCAATCTGGCTATCGGCACTCGTCATCGGGCATTTCGTCAGTCGCCGGGCGCTGTTGCCTGTGACCCGGATGGCAGTCGCTGCGCGGGAAATGAGCGTCGATGACCTTGGCCAGCGGCTGCCAGGTTCAGCATCTGGCGACGAACTTGACGACCTCAGTGGCGCATTCAATAGCCTTCTGGATCGCCTGCAGGAATCGTTCGAACGACAACGCGGTTTTACGGGAGACGCGTCGCATCAACTGAGGACACCGCTGACCGCCATGCTGGGTCAGGTCGAGGTGGCGCTGCGTCGCGAACGGCCAGCTGACGAATATCACCGGGTGCTGGAATCCGTTCACCACAGCGCCCGTCAACTGCGATCGATCGTGGAGTCGTTACTGTTTCTCTCGCGAGCCGACGCCGAAGCAATACTCGACAATCTTGAAGTCATCACACTGACCGAATTTCTGACGGTATACATTCAAAATCGTCCGAAGGATTTGCGGACAGAAGATCTTCGTTTCAAATCCGGTGACACAGGTTCTGATAAAGTCAGAGCGCAACCGGTGATGCTGGCGGAACTGATGAATATCCTGATCGATAATGCCTGCAAATTCAGCGAGCCGAAAACACCGATCGACGTTCGCATCGTGAATGAAGGGCAATCGGTCAGCATTCAGGTTGAAGACCGAGGTTGCGGAATCGGCGAAAACGACATCACGTCCGTTTTCACGCCGTTCTTTCGATCGACAGCTGTCCGCCAGCGCGGGATTGAAGGGACCGGACTTGGACTTTCGATCGCAAAACGATTGACCGAAGCGTTCGGAGGAACATTGAGTGTCACCAGTCATGTCGGTCACGGAAGTTGCTTCACAGTCACGTTACCCCTGGTAACCCGTGTCCTGCGCAAACCCTGATCCTTTGGCGACTTGCAAAGATTGATGGTTGACGAAGCGATTGCCGATGCTGACAATGCCGTTGCCTCGATTGAAAAAGAGAGCGCTATACTCCGCGCGGTCTGAATTGAGGCCGCGAAAAACTTCAACGATTCATGGAAAGTGCGTGACCAGCGATGAATCGGCATCGAACGCGGGAACGGA
>JANXOO010000276.1 GCA_025353525.1 Schlesneria sp.
CGCATATCGGCAGACCGGAAATGCGTCGCACAGCCGAATTTATTCTGAGCGATTCGAACAGATTAAACGCCTGCGCATTAAACCGTGCCAGCGGGACGACGGGATCGGTCGTGTGACTTCAGGTTCGCGATTTCAATTGGAAAACAGACTCGTCTTGACCGTCTTTGAGGTTCAGCATACCCTCCGCGCTTCTGGAAATCTCCCAATCTACAATTCAGATTTGATTCGCATCGACATGGTTGATCGGCAGCTTTGTGCGCTGGGCGATTTGTGCCAATGCGCGAACCCGTCCTCGCGATCCCCCTGAATACAAATCGAATTCTGACTTGTGGTCGTTCTTCCATCGGGACGTTGGCTTTTTGGGCTGATTTTGTGAGGTTTTGAAGACAGGCTGAAGCCTGAACTTCAGCGAAAGGAATCGCATTCGATGAACGAATTTAATCCTCCCGACTTGTCGCGACGACATTGGTTGCAAGCTGCGACGATTGCGGCGTCACTTCCTGCTCTTGCCTGGGGACGCTCGGTTCCCGTGGCTGTTGCTTCGGACGACGAAGATGATGACGACAATGTCGTTGGCGATAAAAAATACCAGACGAAAATCGAAACCGAATTTATCGGTGACAAAACCAATTTTGCAGGAATGGAACCGGTTGTCCTTGAAGGAGTCGGCCTCGTTCGAGGCCTTTCCGGAACTGGTGGCGACCCTGCTCCGTCACACTATCGCTCGCTACTGATGGCGCACCTCAAGCGGATCGGCTACAAGAAACCGAACGCCATTCTTCAGTCGCCTGATACGGCGCTGGTCATCGTTCGCGCATACCTGACACCAATGGTCAAAAAGGGAGCGCATCTGGATGTCGAGGTCCGAATTCCTGACAGCGCCGAAGCAACCAGCCTGGTGGGTGGCGAACTGATGGAAGTCTATCTTTCCGACAAGGCAATCGTCGCTGGCGAATTGAAAGAAGGAAAGAATTATGCCATCGCCCGTGGTCCGATTCTGACGGCCGGACTCGCTTCTGCCTCGTCGACCGAACCTGCATTGCTGAAGCGGGGTCGTGTGCTTGGCGGTGCTACAGTGATCCGTGAACGTGACTTGTATCTCACGCTTAAAAACGACTTCCGCAGCATTCGAAATTCTGCTCGCGTTGCCGACGCCATTGGTCGCCGGTTCCACCATTTCGACGAACACGGTATCAAGAAACCACTCGCCACAGCGAAGACCGATCAACGACTGACACTGGCAGTTCATCCTCGTTACAAGGACA
>JANXOO010000305.1 GCA_025353525.1 Schlesneria sp.
CGAACTGGTAGCCTGGAAACAACGTGCGTATACGCACGTTGTTTCCAGGCTACCAGTTCGGCGGAACGTTTTCAAGGACCAAAGACAACTGATCGCGGTGTGGAAGTCCGTCGGCTGGCAGTGGAAGATTTACCGCCTGAAAGACCGAGACTGGCTTTAGAAAGACCTGAAAAACGGGGACAGGCACCAGGAAGATCCCCGGCGTGCCGGGGGGTCCCCGTTTTTCAGAACGGGTTTTGATCCGGAAGAGTCAACGTGAGCGGCAGCTTCGATTCCACTGGTCGAGTCAACGCCGTGAAATCTGACTTGAATCATAAACAATTCAACGAAGTATACCGGGAATGGTAAAGTTCGGTGTTCCCGATGTGAACCTCGATTCCCGGAACAGACGCCCTGTTGTCGCGATATGTGAACGGGCAAACCGGTCGAGGCACGTGCAATTTGTCGGAACATCAGTGCGATTCGACACGAAACGCCGAGTTTAACCAAACAGAGAACAGCACCATGAAACTCAATGATCCACGAAGGACCCTCATCGCAGGATTGGCATTGGCGCTCGGCGTGTGCGTGCCATCGTCCGCGTTCGGTGCGGGCGGAGTGTCGGGCAAGTCGATGCGGCTGACCCAGGCCCCGATGAATTTGACCCCGGTCCCGATGCCCTATGGACCCGCACCAGGTCCAGGGGGATTGTCTCCGGTTCCAGCCGCTCCGATGCTCAATGGTTCGGCACCATTGCAATTGAATCCGAATGTGATGCCTCAACCTGGAGCACCGAACGGGCCATCGGTTATCAACGCTCCGGCCAATTTCGGATCTCAACCCGCATTGGTTCCGGTTGATCGCCCACCGATGGGGCTGCTTTACGGCGAGCAGGAGATGCTCGACGGAAAGAAAGCCGAGATGAAGCGACTTCAGGGTTCGCCGCAAGGTGGCTATCCCGTCCCGCCGTCAGATCCGTCTGTCAATTACGGAGTGCCGAACGGGATCATGCACGCACCCGATGCGGTGTATGGGGATGGAGTTGGTTCGATTCGCAGTGCCGTGCCGATGGAATCGATTCCGCATTATTCGGTTGGCGATCGCATGGGGGATGCGCCTCCTCCCGGAACGCTTGGTCAGACGTACAAGCGTCGATCGCGCCTGTTGGAAGAAGCGAAACATCCGCGTGTAGGGGCTGTTGAAGTGCACCTGCCCGAGAATGTCGATGTCACTTCGAGAGGCTTGAAGTCGAAGTGGAACGGCAAGGTTTGGCGGCTGGAGTCTGATCCGCTGCTGCCGGGAATACCTCATGTTTACGAGATTAAAGCTTCGTGGGGCGAAGGGACCGAGCCGCAGGTTCGCACAATTCGGCTGATTATGGGCCGCATCGTCGATCTTGATTTTTAATCGGCTGGTTTCGACGCACGTTTGAGCAACGCTGTGAAGCATTTCTTGTTGAGAAAACGCTGTGGTGCGACTGCTTCGGTGTCCTCAGTGAAGCATCGCTCTTATTTTAGAAACCGTGTACGAAGTAGAGCACTGCTTGCCCGAAGACGGCCAGGCAGTGGCACGAGCGGAAAAGAATGCTTTACAG
>JANXOO010000318.1 GCA_025353525.1 Schlesneria sp.
CTTGAGCATGCTGCGGCGGTGCTGGATGACCATTTCGTCGTTCTTACGGTGTTGATCGAGCTCTTTCTCTGACAGGAAATCCTCCACGCGATTCACCAGTTGGAGCAGATCCTTGTCCGGCTGGTTTCCTTCGTCTCCGAACCGTTCCTTCAGTCGTTCGATCGAATTGTCGGTGTCGCGGCGCTGTTTTTCTGCGGCGATTTTTCCGACCCCTTTCAAGGTCAACTGGTAACGTCGGACGGCGCGTCGCACTTCGGTTTCGATCGTTTTTTCGAGTGACGCGGTTTGTAACCTCATTTGAGTCGCAATCGATTGGGCTTTCAGGATGTTTCCCTGTTGTCGATTGTAGATCGGCAATGGGATCGTCAGGCCGATGGCCCAGCTTGCGCTACTTTTGGGTGCTGTGGGAGAGATGCCGGAATAATACGTCAGAGGCTGAACCAGGAGTTGCGCGTCGTCGAAACGGCTGGTTCGCACGACCGAAATGTCTGCGGCGGCGCGGCAAATCAGGATCCGCTGGCTGATCAGGTCAGGACGACATGCCAGTGCTTCGCTCACCAACTCGTCTTCCGTCGGAATGGCTGGTTCCTCATTTCTCTCAAACGCAATTCGCCCGTACAGACCACGTTGCTTCAATTGGCCGAGATCCACATTCAGCAAAAGGGCAAGGCTTTCGAAGGCGGCGTTGTACGTCTCTTGTGCGTCGTCAAACTCGACGGTTGTCGCGTCGTCCGTTTCCGTTTCCTTCGACTGACGATCATGAAAATCTGCATTTCGTTGTGCCAGAAGGGCGTCTGTATAGGCTGTGTAAAGAGTGTCGATCGCGAGTCGCACGACATCTTCGAACTTCGTTTCCACCGCACGTTTTGAAAGCAAAGCCGAAGCCATGCGGGCCTGGCGTTTGCGAGATAAATCCAGAGGATAGATGATGTTAAAGTCGTATTGCGTCGGTCCGCCAGTTGTTTCGCTCGTGTACTTTCCGTAGGGGACGCCCTGGGTATCGATGTAAGCGATCGGGTTCGAACGCAAGCCTGCCGTGATGTAGTCCGCCTCTGCCTGGGGCAACTCTTCACGATTCTGGAGGATGTCCAGATTGTAATGAGAGACAAGTTCGATCGATTCATCCAGTGTGAGGCCGCTATCGTCCCCGATGTACGAGGTGACAGCATCCGACAATGTCCGATTTTGAGGAACGGGGAGGGATGAAGGGACGCGTCTTTCGAGCCGGGGCGGCGGAGTTCGAAAATTGCCAGGATCGCTGGTTCCGAACCTGGCGTGATTGCCGCCCTGTTTTCGCGGAGTTCGCCCTGCCGACGATCCCGGCCGACCTCCTATGATCCCCTGCGACCCGCCTGGGGCAGGGTTTACGAGTGATTCACGATCGTTTTGTGCGAACCCCCCGGCGTTCATCGCCAACAATGCGATCGTGATCGCTGGCAGCAGGATCGGATTTGGCCGATTCATGGTTCTCCCGATCCATCGGTGTAAAGAGAAAGGAGCCACTCGTCATTCGGCTTGAAACGGTCGTTATTCTCAGAAAATCCGGCTTCGACTGCCAACCTTTCGCAGATCGCCCTGTTTCGCGATGTTGTTGTCAGTGCTCACTGCAAATCCCGTTACACAGGCGTTCATTCTGCCTGTGGCATAGGTTGGGGGTTTGGTCCAAATTCCGATTCTGGAAAAATGGGGACAGGCACCAGGAAGTCCCGGAGTCAGTCCCGGTTTTTCACGCGGATCAGGGCAGATTGTTGAATTCAGCAGGGTATTGCGGAGCTGTTCTGGCGGGGTTTTCCAGTGACGCGGCGGTTTTTTTTTCCCGGATATTTTCGTTGCGGTTTACACGACTCGGAAAACCCTGTATACCCTCGCGAATGCCGCAGGAAATCTGTATTCTCTGAACAATTGGCATCGAGATTCCCGTTGCGAATGCCGCAGTGGGTTAACCCTGTTACCAAAACCGGCTCCCAACAAAACCGGCTCCAAAGGAGTGAGGCGTGTCGTCGATCGAAGAGAAAGTCATCGGGATCGTCAGTGAGCAACTGAATATCCCCAAAGAAGATATCAAGCTTGATAGCGATTTCGTTGCGAATTTGAAGGCTGATTCGCTCGACCTGGTCGAACTCGTCATGGAGTTTGAAGACGAGTTCGGTGTGCAAATCCCCGAATCAGATCAGGAAAAGATCAAATCGGTGGGTGATGCAGTCAAATACATCACGGAGAAGCAGTGACGGATGTCCAGACGCGTCGTCGTGACAGGGATGTCGGTCATCACCGCCCTCGGCTCGGAAATTCCTGAGTTTTGGGGTAGCCTGTGCGCAGGCAAAAGCGGTGTTGGTCGACTGGGGCGATTCGATTGCTCCGACTACAAGGTTAATTTCGGAGGCGAGGTCAAAGACTTTCGCCCCGATGACCATTTCGACTCCAAAGAGGCCAAGCGTCTGGATCGATTCAGCCAGTTCG
>JANXOO010000347.1 GCA_025353525.1 Schlesneria sp.
TCATATTCTTGACATTCAGACGCCTGGAAAAATCTTCCAGCTTCAAACGTTCTTTTCCGTCACCGACCATCAGAAAATGGACCTCGGGCAGATCTCGCAACAGCGATGCCGCTTCGATGACGACTTCGAGGTTATTGGCCATTCCCATCGCACCGGCGTAGGTAACCAGATACTTGTCCGCCAGCCCGTGTTCCTCACGCAGTCCGGACTTTGATCGTTCGGTCCGAAACATCTCAGGATCGACGCCATTCGCGATGAAGCTGATCTTTGCGGCGGGAATCCCAAGGCCGATCAGATAGTCACGATACGCAGGTGAATTAACGAGCAAATGATTGGCGCGTGCGTAAAGAAATCGTTCGAGCCATCGCGACAGCCAGATCAGAACGGGATTCTTCAGAACACCCATATCGATCGCGAATTCGGGCCAAAGATCCCGGATTTCCAGCAGAAAAGGACGCCATTTCACGACAGAGACGATCCAGGCCGAGCAGGCCTGGAAAATTGGTGGCGAGGTACCAACGACAAGATCGACGTTGCGTGTTTTCAGAGCCACAAGGATCGAAGTCACCATAAACGACAAAAACGAAACGACCCGCCAGACGAAGCTGCGGTGCAGTGACGGATACGTCCATGCTCGCCGTACTTTCACACCATCGAAATCCTGTTCGCGATCATTGGATGCGAATCGTTTGCCGCTCAGGTAGACCAAATCACTGGCGACGATCGAGAACTGGTGCCCTTCGTCGACAAATCGCCGAGCCAATTCGTAGTGCCGGGTTCCGCCTGCGTCTTCAGGCGACGCAAACGCTTGATGGATCAACAAGACGTGCATTGCAGAAGCTCCGATTGAGGCATCAGTGAATCATCGACAGCAACGGAAGGTACGTTCGCCAGTTGACCGCCAGTGATGATGGACGAAATGAGTGGCACGCCGTCGATTTCGATCCGGTTCAGAGAAACAGTCGCGATCCAGTCGCTGCCCTGCACGAAAACCCGGTCTCCCTGAATTATTGGCGTCTGCGATCGGGGGCCAAGCAAAGTGGCGAACACGACTGAACGTGCCGTTGCAACGAGCGAAATCGAGAGTGCCGGTTCGCGCGAATGGTAATATCTCGATCTCCAGCCTCGCGGCGAGTCAGCGTCGGCGCGAACGACATCGAATGTCGATTCGGGTTCAGAGGATGCCACTGCGAGACTCCATTCTCCAACTGACGTCTGCAATTTGATCGTGCCCTGGTCGTTGTCGGCATCGAACAGAGCATCGCGCAAAAGCCAGTGGAGTCGATACGGATGTGACTTCATCCCACAGAGTGCATCCACGACCAGCCAGTGATCGGCGCCCAGTCGCACGAGACCCCGTCGATGCGTGACGGGATCGGACAGTCGTCGATACCCGTCGTGTTCACCATTCCAGCACGAAGCATCACCGTGACACGGGGTCGCGTGAGCGAACGACGTGCCCTTCAACCAGGGAAGCCACAGGAATCGGCCCGCTTGTTCCATCTGGTCCAATCCGTCAACCGTGACCGTATTGTGATGTGCAGTCCTTGCGAGCGAATTGTTCCAGGGGGCCGGGGCGTTGTAACTGTATGTCCCGGGGTCAATGGCGATATTTTCGCCGCGCCACCACACGTCCACGTGCAGTATATCGGCCTGGGATGGTCGGTGGCGAAATGCCGCCGACCGCACCATAGCGAAGCCGTTTGGTGACCTGAGGGTGGCGTAACCGCCGACAGTCGCTTCAAAGTCCGTCCGGGAAAAAAGGGGACGCGAGGAAAAAGTGGGACAGGCACCAGGACGACATGGAGCCAGTCCCACTTTTTCCGCCGGTATCTTTGTTGCTGCCAGCGGCCGTTCAGGTGGATGGAACGTGAGGCTTGTACTCGACTGTTCGCTCTCGTCGCCGATACCTGAATCTGCAGGACGACGTACGTCGCTCGACTTTGACTTGCTGCTCGATGGTTTGACGCCGAACAACCAGAACAAGTCTTCATCCCAGGGGCCAGCATCAAATCGACGTTGCCCTGTCGAGAGAAAGTGCGTTGCCTGAACGACCGGGCGAAAGTCACGATAACCGCAATTGTTGAGTGGCAGGATCAGCGCACCATCATCCGCTCCGTAACACGGGACCATCCCGGTCGATTCGTCCTGAAGCTGAAACAGGAAGTCACCGGCAACCGCGATGCGATGTCTGAGTTGCGGCGAGAACGGTTGCTTCAGGACATCTCCGAGCCGGATCGACCAGAGATAGTCATGTAACATGACGCGGTGATAATTTGTCGAATGTTGCGAGAAGGCACCGTCGTCGTAGATCAACTCACGTGCCTGGGCTTCCAGAAGCCGCCGACCTGTCGCGGCCCAACGCGCCGACTCCGCGAATTCGGGAAACAACGCGCCGATCGTCCACAATCCCGTCGCTTCACTGAGTCCATGATTGTTTTTCTGACTCAATCCGTAGCCGATATTCGATTCGATCCGCTGTCCGGAAACAGCGATCATCCGTGCCAGCATCGCGACACGAACAGGTGTGGACGAAGGGCTGGTACCGAAACCGTACATTCCGAAGCACCAGGCCATGACACGGAAACTGATTTCCTGTCCACACTTCCAGTTCACTCCACTTTCAGGAGCATTTGACGCCTGCCAGCTTTCGACGAGTTGCCAAAAGAGTTCCGCATGGCGTTCGCTGCCGGTCCTCCAGTACGACCGGACCAATGGAAAGACGAACCCGAACCGATTTGCTTCCCAGACAAGTTTGATATCTCCCATGGCGAAATCGCCGATTTGACTCCAATGTTGATCGACAGGAAAATGACCAGGCTCCATCGGGTTGGCATGCCAGTTCGGCGGGAAACCGACATCGACCCGGGTATTCGAGAAGAATCTCAGAAGTCCGCGGCCAATCTCTTCTGCTTCCGTCGACGGCGTCGTGGAACCACGATCCCAGCTTGATAACGCCGATCGAAATTCGGTCGACATGCGAGATTCAAAAAAGAATGGCGGTGCCGCCGACGTTCGGTATTCGGCGTAACGTTCAACGTCGGCCAGGGCAGGCGTGGTCAGGAATTTTTCAAGCGGGTGATCGTCCCAGTTCGTTACGGGAAGCCGCCACTGCATCAACCCGGACTTGATCGATGCTGCGTGAAGTAGTCGAACCGCGAGCCAACCGGGGCCAAAATGCCTCAATAATTGCCAGCCAAGTTTAATTCGAATCGCGACCACAGGTTTCTCGGAGAATTCGGCAGTAAGGAAGTGGACGAGGTCCGCCGGATACCTTTGTTCGTCCGAACGTGCGTCAGGCAGCACGACGATGCCCACCGGAATTTGTTCTTAAAACAATATCTGCGATTCGTTCCGATGCGCGTCCGTCCCACAGAGGTGGAATGCAACCCGCCTTGCCCTGCCCGGAAAGAACCTTGTCCAATTCGCGAAGTAACAGCGCCATATCAGTTCCCACGAGCGTATTCGTCCCGTGGGTAACAGTCACCGGTCGTTCCGTGTTTTCACGCACGGTCAGGCACGGAACCCCCAGAGCTGTTGTTTCTTCCTGCAGACCACCCGAATCGGTCACGACGACGGTCGCTCGCTGCTGCAGAGCGAGGCATTCGAGATAGCCGACCGGCGGAATCGCAAAAACTCGATTGGAATTGGCAAAACTGTAGCCAATACGTTCCATTTTCGCGCGTGTCCGGGGATGG
>JANXOO010000357.1 GCA_025353525.1 Schlesneria sp.
CCCGTTGGCCATCCGGATCTTGTTCGCATCAGACGGCAACGGCCAATCCGATAACGATACCTGTTAAACACAATCCACCCATTCCTCAATTTCAGGGAACCCCCGTACTATGCCTCGAACTCAAATGACGACCGTCCCGCGATCTTGCCCCGGAAAACGTTCGGCGGGTTTCACATTGATCGAGTTACTGGTCGTGATCGCGATTATCGCCGTGCTGATCGCTCTGTTACTTCCCGCAGTCCAGCAAGCGCGCGAAGCGGCTCGACGGACTCAATGCAAGAACAACCTGATGCAGATCGGACTGGCGCTCAGCAATTACATGATGGCTCACGAAGTCTTGCCACCCGGTACGCAAAACGATAAAGGGCCGATCAGGTCCAAAGAAGCGGATGGATATCACATGAGCTGGTGTACTCAAATCCTGCCATATATTGAACAACAAAATGTCTACGAGCATATCGATTTTACGAAGTCGGTTTACGACCCGCTCAATGCTGCAGTGCGACAGCAACCAGTGAACACGTTCGTCTGTCCATCAGATCCAGGCCCCCGCCTTGCCGGGAACGGAACAAGTGCCCCTGCGGCCGTCACAAGTTATTGCGGGATCCACAATGACTTTGAAACGCCGATTGACGTGAAGCAGAACGGGGTCCTGTTTCTTAACAGCTCCGTCCGTTACGAGCAGATTCGGGACGGCAGCTCAAATACAGTATTTGTCATGGAAAGCAGGTTGAATGGTGGATCCGATCTGGGCTGGATCTCGGGGACGCGAGCGACGCTGCGGAATGTCGTCGTTGTGGTCTCCGGCGGATCGCCTGCGAACGTGCTCGGCCAGTTGGATATCGACGGCGATACTGCAATTGAGGAGGAGGCAAAAAAATTGTCGTCGGGCAATCTGATCCCGAGCAACGTGGCCGAACCACAATTTCGCTCACACGCCAGTTCGATCGGAAATGCAAATTCCGGAAATGTGAGGCAGGAACTGGCAGATCTGGAATCGGGTCGCGAATTCGTCGGGGGCGGGAGCAGCAATCATACAGGAGGTGCGCACTTTGGATTGGGAGACGGCTCGGTCCGTTTCATCAGCCAGAACATCAGCCCCAAACTGCTTCGCAATCTTGCCCACAAGTCGGACGGAGAAATGTCAGGAGATTTCTAGACCTGGAATGTGCAATTGACGTTGACCGAGTGGGGTTCTGTTTCTGAACCGTGCGATCCGGTACGAACAGATTCGCGACGGCAGCTCAAACACACTTTTTGTTGTCGAATGCCGGACGGTCTCTGCCAACAATTTGGCCTGGATGTCAGGAACCCGGTCGTCGTTACGAAATCTCGTACGAATTGTAGAGAATCCCAAGACGGGCATCGCAGGCGCCTGAATCGAAAAGAACCGGAAAACGCAATTCGTTCATTTGAATGACGCGAACGATTCAAATCAAAGTCCGGCAGAAATCGAATCGGATTTGGATGCAGTCGGTGGTCCGGGGAGTTCGCATCGTGGCCTTTTTCACGTCTTGCACGGAGACGAAACGGTTCGAGTGATCGGTCATTCGATCGACCCCGCGACACTTCGAAAACTGGCACATTGCGCAGACGGCGAGATGGTACCAGAATTCTGACGCCTGACTGTTGAGACTCACGCACCTGTGGATTTTTTTCCGGGTGCAAGATCGCGCGACGATCAGGTGCGATTCAGAGCTGATTGGGCTTCAGGATCGGCGCGTGAACAATTGTCGCAAGTTGCTGACGTGCCAGTCGATTTCTCCAAGGCGAATCGTCGAAAGAGGAAGTTAACCACAGAGACATCGAGGCACAGAGAAATTCAGAAACGCCAATCTTTAAGATTGAAAAATATTCAATTCTTTTACTCTTTTTGTCTTCTCTGTACCTCGGCGTCTCTGTGGTGAAAACTCTTTGTATTTCTCCGCCGCATATCGCCGGGCGATTCAGTCTGTTTCAGCTAAAATGGTTCCTGCAAAAAATGACGCGCCGGTCCTTAACCTGACTTCGTCGACCGCATTTCTTTCTGCAACCGTTGCAGTGTTAGCCCGAAAGATGACACCGTCAGGCAACATCGGCCCTATGCCGCCGGAGCGGCTTCGTCCCTGAGGCAATTCTGTATTTGCCGGACGGCTTGCCTGAGCCGTTGGCTGTTTTCGACGATTGCCATTCTCAGGAACCCTTCGCCTTCTTCGCCAAAGCCGCGGCCAGGACTGACGGCAACGCCTCCTTCCTGCAGCAACTTCATCGAGAAGTCAATCGAACCCATCTGCGCCCATGGTTCGGGGATTTTTGCCCATACAAACATTCCCGCCTTGGGCTTTTGAATGTCCCAGCCGATTCGGGTCAGCCCGTCGACGAGCGTATCGCGGCGAATCTGGTATTCCTTTGCGATCGCGTCGACGGCAGGCTCGCAATTACGCATGGCGATAATCGCCGCAATCTGAATTGCCTGGAAAATCCCGTAGTCGTAATAGCCTTTGATCGTTGCCAGCGCCCGGACCATCTCGCGATTTCCTGAACAGAACCCGATCCGCCATCCTGCCATACTGAATCCTTTGCTCATCGTCGTCATTTCGACGCCGACATCGATCGCTCCGGGCGAAGCCAGAAAGCTGGGAGCCTGGTATCCGTCATAGCAAATGTCGGCATAGGCGAAATCGCTGATGACCAGAAATTTATACCGCTTGGCAAGGACGACCAGTTCGTCGAAAAACCGCTGTTCGATACACGTCCCGGACGGATTGTGCGGAAAGTTGGCGACGACCAGTTTCGGCTTCGGATACAGGTGCTCGCACGTGTACGCCACATTGCGCAGGAATTCGGACGGATCGCGAACGTCCAAAGCGATGACGTTGCCCGACGCCAGCATCACCGAGTACGCATGAATGGGAAACGTCGGAGCGGGGACGATGGCCGTATCGCCAGGCCCCATGAGCGCAAGGCACATATGACTGAACGCTTCTTTGGAACCAAGGCAGGCGATGACTTCGTCGTCGCCGTTCAGTTTGACTCCGTATTTACGGTCGTATCGCTTGGCAACCTCACGCCGCAAGCTGGCAATCCCGTTCGCGACCGAATAGCGATGGTTTTTCGGCTCAAGCAGAGCTTCCTGCATCTTGTCCGTGATCTGCTGATCGGGGGCATCCGTCGGATTACCCATACCGAGGTCGATCACATCAACACCCGCCACGCGCTGCTGGTACTTCAGCTTGTTGATCTTGCCGAACAGGTAGGGCGGCAACCGCTTCAATCGGTCGGCCACCGGGATCGAAAACGGATTATCAGCAAACGGTATTTCCGATTCATTTCGCATGATTGATATCTCTCACGGCCTGGTATGTTGCTGGCGTTTAAAATGTATTCGTCCGGGAATTTGTGACCCGGGACGACCCCGAGGTCAAATGCCTCCCGTATGTCATGAGGAATCAGGCACCCGATGAATGCCTCGTTCTGCCCGGCGAGCAAAACCGTCACGCAGAGCGGAACGCTGTTCCGCATAACATCGCGGTTCGATGCCCGCAATTCTAACAGACACCGGAAAATGCGGGAAGTTCGGCTGGAACTCGAGACTCATTCGGCGTCGTTTGCGGTGGTCTGGGAACCGCCATTTTGCGTGGCGTGATAGCGGCGTATGTCATCTTCCAGACTGCGCCGTTCAAAACGCAATCGGGCTTTGGCAATTTCGGAGTATGTCAGGGTCGACAGCCAGTCGCCCAAAGCCATCAGCACCATCCACACGACCAGGGCGAACACAAAAACGACCCACAGTAGAAACAGCAGTGGACGCAGCGCAAATAACTGATCCATCTGGTCGCCGAGCGGAATCAGAACTCCGATCATCGCCAACATGCCACTGACTTGCATCCGTCGACGAAACTGCCGATTCGCATGCAGGGTGGCCCCTTCATCATTGGCAATCACCGGCTCCAAAGCACGTCGAACGGACCAGACGTAACAGACCAGTCCAATTGCAATGGAAATCAAAAGACCGCCGAAAATCAGTGCGGGCAAGGTTGTTGCGTCAATTCGGATCAGAAGTGGCATAGTCCTTGAATCTTACACGATTTTCCGTCGGTTCCCAAACGGTTTTTTTGATGTAATCGTGATTTTCAACCGGTCGTTTCTGTGAGAATCCATCGCGGACAGGCTGAAGAGTGGACCTTGACTGGGCCGATCGTTTTTTTCTGCTTGCGTTGCCCCTGGAGGACAGGTCGAGGCCTGAAATCCGGCGACAAAACGGCTTGTTCGAGCGATGCTTTCCTTGAAGTCTTTCTCAGCGCCCGTTGATCGTATACTGCAGTTTCTGGCATGCCACGGCCACTACGAGGTGATGAAGCAGGCCGATCATACCACGCCTTGAATTGAGGCAACGGGCGACTGAAGATTTTCCACAAGTCCGAGGATTATGCCGTACCTTCTGGAGAGTGGACTCGTGGCGTCGCAATGCCTGCTCCGCCGATACCGTTCGACGAACTCGAATTTCGCCGTACGTTTGAATAAAGGAAATTCGTAGTTCGGAAGAAGCAGTGGGGATCGCAAGCAACGGGATCATCGCCGAAAGTGGTGCCTCTGGACGGATCAATACGACTGTCGCATCCGCGAACAGGACCGCTACATAGCCATTGCCATCAGCGCCAAATGTCTCACTGACTGACTCACCATTTTCGGCTTGCGTCAGAAGTTCGGCAAAATTGAAGTCGATGGGCGCGACCCGGTTCGCTCGAATTGAAGATGTCGATACATACAGGATCACGTTTGGGCCGCATTCGGATCACTGGGCCGATGCTCGAATGCCAAACGGACAATCGGGGCCAGTAATGACGGCGTACTTGACATCGCGGTTGTTCGAATGTGCAAGCGGCTCAATCGTTTTCGAGACAGCGCTACGATTTGGCGCGGCGATCCAGGATACGCTCAATTCCGGAGGGTTCTTCAGTCCAAATACTATGTTTAGAAGTGTCTGACGCCAGCTTGAAAGCGGGCGGCCTTCCGCACTCCGGTTGATCGTTGGTGGAAGATGCCCGTTATTTCTCTCGGCAAACACAGCGAGGGCAGTACTGATTTCACAGAGTTCATTGGAAGTATTTGTTTTCTGTGCATCGTGATACCAGTACCGAAGAACGATAATGCCCTGTGCTGACGTGACAACAAAAAGTGTCATCGCAATTCCCAGGCTCCACATCCTCTTTTTTCCAAAAAAAATGAAACCAGTCGAAATATTGTTGGCAGCATTGTCTCGTTCCCCAACAATCGACAAAAGTAAGGTGGCTCATTTCATTACGTCAAAACGCAGAATGTCCCCTGTTGTACCGCACCCTCTTGTACCGCACCATTGCAACTGACTCGAATAAAATGCCATGTGCCCGTTGTCGATGCGCTGGTATCCCTGCCGGAATACGAAGTGGTCACGCGATTGTCCGCATCCAGTGGTGTCGCTTCGCTCAACCACTATTGACTTCGTCACACCACCGGGAAAAGTCCCCGACAATATCTCTTCGCATCCGGGAGGCGTGCCAGAGACCTATCCGTCAAGACGCACAACGACATCAATCGAGATACTTCGCTTCATCCTGAACCTCGGCCAGGTCCGGCAATTCGATCATTTCCTCCCGAAACGTCTTCTTTCTGTGATGAGCCGTGTGGTTTCCAAGAGATCCTTGGACACTCGCGGGGTCCTGGTGATCGTTGTCGGGGTTTCTGTGATACGATGGGCGAATTCGGACTTCAACATGCCCCTGGTGATCTTGCCCACAAATAACGACTCCATGAATCCCGGTAGAATAATACTGATTTTGAGTTAAAATCAATCTGACCAGATGTCATCATTTTGAACCGGGGAACATTTCAATGACCGTTGGTTGCGATCTCAACAACACGCACCGCTCGCCTTGGAGACTGGTTCAAAGTCGATGTCCTGATTCCTCTTGTTTTCCACAGGACAATCGGGACACAGTATTTTATGCGAGTCAAGCGCCAAGGTGCAGTAAAGGAGTTTCAGTGGTTCGAACAGAATTTGTTGGGACGTGGAGACACGAATCGTGGCTCAACCCCGGGATCAAGTCGTGTTTTCGTGACATTCACCGGTGCTTCGCTTAACCACCGGCTCAATGTCGTCCTTCCAGGACAAGGCCCTGCAACATGCCCAGTGCGACGACCAGTTCCGCAATCGTCGTCTTTGAATCGCGCCCGTGCCATGGTCCCGAACTTCAACGCCAGTTTGCACATTCCGAAATCGTCATTCGTGAATGCCGTTCCGTCGACGACCTGTTTCAGTCGATCGAAGAATATGCTTCGTCAGTCCTGGTGATCGATCCTGATTCCGGGCTTGTCAAAGTGATCGAATGGCTCGGTAGTTTCGCGACGAAACAGAGTCGTCACATTCCGATCATCGTCATCGGAGGTTCAACGGATCTGCGGGAACTCGAATGGATACTGCGGGAGGCAGGTGTCACCGCGTTCTTGCCCGATCACATTTCGGGTGTCGATTTGGCTCGCCTGTGCCGATGTCAGTTGGGGCTGGTCCGGGGATCAGGGAAGTGACAATCCTTGCTCGTCTGCGTTCTCGATGTCCGGTTCCTTCTCGCCAACGTTTTCAAACAGTGCTTTTGCCTGCATTTCACTGCGGGATTGTCGTGCGTGGAGATCGGCCCGATATGATCGAAGAGGACGAAGTAACAATCGTTCAAGGACGTGTTTTCGCGTTTCCCAGTCCGCATCCGAAACGGAAGGGGTGGCGGCGAGTTGATCGAGTGCGGTCACTCCCTTTTCTACGGCAAGCAGACTTTTGTCGACATCTTCCAATACCTTCTTTGTCGAGGTTTGCGAGATGAATTGTCGAGTTTCCCAGCGAGTTCGCAACGTCTGCAACAGGCCATTCAGTGCGTCGAACCGGGCGGAATCGTCGGGAATCGCGTCGGGGTGCTTCACCAGTGTCTCGATCGCCGCTGCCACATTATGAACGGATGCGTCGCGCGTCGGAGCATAAAAGATGACGTGCAATCGATAGGTCATTTCGATCGCGGCATCCTCGTCGCACCGCGCCAGCATGTCGGCGATTTCCTGTCGTGCGAAGTAACTGAGTAACGGGTCAAACGGTTCGAGATACTTTTCGACTTCGGCGATCTGTTCTCGCGTTGGCTTCGGGCATCGCGCGGCGTTTCCGAGTGCGACAAAGTAATCACGCCGGCGAACATCTTCAGGATGCAATGTTCGTTTTTCGTCGATCGCCTTCACCTGCTGAACCATCGTGCGCGGTCGATCCCGCAATTGTTGTCTGAGCGCTTTGCGGTATTCCCACCAGTGGGCGTCGGGGTTCTCGTGAACCAGTTTCTGCTGCAGAGCCACTTCCTGCAGCCGCCGGAGCAGTTCGAGCGAAACTCGCGTATCGCCCAGCCACTCGATCAGCCTGGATCGCCTGGTCAATTGAATCTCGTCATCCAGCCGATTCGGTTCGCCATCTCTTTTTGCCGACCAGAACGGTGCCTTCGTGAGTCGGGTCGCGGTC
>JANXOO010000396.1 GCA_025353525.1 Schlesneria sp.
GAAGTTTCCGCGTCCAACCGGAATCGATCTGGACGCCAGCGGTCGGCTGTATATCGCCAGTTTTCGAGGCGGCGAGGCGAGCACTTACGTCGGCCCAAACGTAGGTTTCGTTGCTCGCATCAGCCCTGGCGGCCTGAAGCCGGCACCGCCTCGCGATCTCAAAACGATCGATCTTGAAGAGTTGGTCCGGCAACTGAACGGACCAAATATCGTGGCCAGATTTCAGGTCCAGCGCGAAATCATTCGTCGAGGCCGGAAGCCGGAATCGACGACGGAACTTGTTGCACTCGCATCAGACTCGAAATCAACACTGGAAGTGCGTGCTGCCGCAATTTTCGCTCTGAAACAACTGGACGGCCCCCGCTCGCATCCGTTTCTGACGGGTCTTGCGTCTGAGCTGGCTGTGCGAGAATTCGCGTTCCGCGCATTGACCGATCGAAAACAGGAGATGGCAGGCCTGGATGCAAACCTGTTTGTTGAGGCATTGACCGATGGCTCTCCCCGAGTCAGGGCTCAGGCGCTGATCAGCCTGGGTCGACTGAATGACGTGACAATCGCCAAAAAAATTATTCCGTTGACCATGCGTCCCGAAGGATCCGTCCTGCCAACAACGAAAGAGGTTCATGCCCAACCCGATCCAGACTGCGTTATTCCGCATCTCGCCGTTCGTACGCTGATCTCGTCAGGAGCGATCGACGCCTGCCTGGAGGCACTCGATGGACCGGACTCGCCCGGAGCCTTGTGGGCCTTGCGTTACATGCATGACAAGAAAACGGTCGATGGGCTCATCACTAAACTCGGCACGGTACGTTCGCCGGAACTTCGGCATGAGATCCTTGCGACGCTGATCCGGTTGTACCATCGCGAAGCCAACTACACCGGCGTATGGTGGGGTATCCGACCGGAAAACACGGGGCCCTACTATGACGCCGTCGAATGGGAACAAACGCCAAGGATCGGAGCTGTCCTGAAACGGGCCGTTCTGGATTCAGACACGGATTCTGCCGACCTGCTGCGACGGGAACTGGTCCGCCACCGCGTCGAACCCGAAGGGTTGCCGAAAGCAGCTTCGTCCGTGCCAACAGAAGAGCCTGCTTCTCCGCTGGTCATTCGAACGGCCGATCCGGCGAATCCTGACCAGATCGGGAACCTTGCCTACGAGGCTGTGGCGAGTCGTGTATTGAATTTCAAGGGAGACCCGGCGAAAGGCAAAGTACACTTCAGAAGCCAGGCGTGCGTTGCTTGCCATACCGACGCGGACGGGCAATCGCTGAAAGGTCCGCACATGGTCGACATTGGCAAACGATACAGTGCCCGGGAGCTGGTTGAATCGATTCTCAAACCCGGTCTGAAGATCGCTCAGGGGTTCGAAGGATATGCGTTTGAAATGGTGAACGGAAAGGTTCATACCGGATTCATCGTCAGCCAAAGCGCGAAAACTGTCATGATTCGCGAATCGAACGGGATTCCTCGCGAGCTGAAACTGAGCGAGATTGAATCGAAAGTCGTCCAGAAGAATTCAAGTATGCCCGACGGGATTGTCGCCAGTTGGACGCCCGAAGAACTTTCTGATCTGGTCGCGTATCTGCAATCGCTCGTATCCGGCAATTCGGCGTCGGCAACGTCAGCGTCATTGTCGCCTTCGTCTCGACCCTCGACAGGTGTCACCGAATCTTCTCAGCCGGTGACAATGACGACGGAACAGGACCACCGGCAAATGATGGAGCAACTGGGGATCACTAAATTGCGACCTGGCCCGAATGGAAACGAAAACGCACCGAACCATGCGAACTACGAC
>JANXOO010000428.1 GCA_025353525.1 Schlesneria sp.
GGCCTTCCATGACCGGTTTGGGGGTCACCCGCTGCGGACGAAACTGCGAATCCGCCAGAATACTCGAAAAGGTGTTTTTGTATGGCTCTTCGACGACTTCGCCCGTCATATAATTGGGATCTTGATACCCTTCATGCTGCACTTCGGTCAGCAGGTATTTCGTACCGGAATCGTGTTTCAGACTGAAACGGTATCCCGGTGTGAAGCCACGGCAACAACTGAGCCCGGAAAATGTGTGATGCGTCACTTCGGACTGCTGCGCACGAACGTTTGTCAGCGTCGTCCCGGTGGAGTTCACTTCATCCAGCCGCTTGTCGGTGTTGTTGTACCGCAACGCCGAACCGCTTTGCCAATCAAAGATCTCAAGCTTGTCATTTTTGGCAACATTGCTTTTCGGCACGATCCCCGAGATATCGATTTTATTTTGAGCGATCTGGCTGTGATAGTCGCGAACCGCAAATTTGCCGGAATGAATCACGCGTTCTTCTCGCCAGGTCGAAATATTGTCGTCGGTGAATTCACCTGGCCCTGATTCGATTGTGTACGTGACTTGCGCCTGATTCGGTACATCGCTTCCGGCGGTCAGCGAATCATCAATGATCATCTTGTGACCGGCTTCGGTGTGCTCGAAATAGTAGTACAGCCCGTCAGTTTCGAGCAGCCGCGATATGAAGTTGAAGTGCGTTTCCCGAAACTGCACGCAGTAGTCGATTTTCTTGTAATCTCCACGTTTGGCACGAATTTCGAACTTGAAATCGGCAAAGTCGGCCTGTAATTCATTCAGAACCGATTCGACGATATCCGGGACATTCTGATCCTGGTAGACGCGCAGGTCCGCTCGTTTGGTCAACAGCCAGATCCACGGGACGAACTCTGCTTCGTAGTGATGGTAGCGATGGTCTTTTCCCACGGACGCAAATCGGGAACAAATCCCGTCGAAATAGCGGTACGGACCTTTGGAATAATCCCGACCGTGGGAGACTCGCAATGTCATCCGTTTCCCGAGCAATTGATCGCCCTGAACCTGACCTGCCTTTTCCAGATCGATCATTAATTCGACCCGAATCTGAAACAGGGCAGACATCCGTTCTGACGCAACAAAGCTTTTAGGAAACAGGAATTCGGCTTTTCCGTCCGCCTTGAAATTGAGCAACCGAGTCTTGTCGGAGTAGTTAAGTGCCATCGAAAAGAACCTCGTAAGTACCGAATCCCGGCAGTGTTATCGTGAGGTGCAATTGAAATCGTCATGAACCGGGAATGCACCCCACTCCCCATTATCGCGTCGAATGCCGAATTGTTGCGTCAATCTTTTACTGCCACCGCTGTTGAATGAGAAGCCCGCAGGGAATGCCACCTCCCGAATCGCCTTGTCGATGCCGATGGCAAATCTTTACCCATCCTGAATTGTCCGTTCTTTTTGTAGTTCTGCAGCCCAAAATGAAGTAGCATGATTGCGAGATTCCGGAAAAATTCGGATCCAATCAGAAAACCGTGTGGATCTCTCCTGGCGGTTTTCGGTACCAGACGTGCGATCATGTCCCTCACATCAAATCTCTGAAAGGTTAAAATGGACAATCGAATCTCTCCGTTTTCACGACGGCATTTTCTGCGAAATACCGCATTCGGAACGGCATTATTTGCGACTCGTGGCCTGCTTGCCGAGCAACTGTTTGAAACCCCCGCACTGACAGAAGGTCCGTTTTATCCGGATAAACTTCCGCTCGACCAGGATAATGATCTGCTGATTATCGGTGACGGGATCACTCCTGCGGTTGGCGAAGTGACTCACCTGACAGGACGTGTATTGAGTGCCAGCGGCAGCCCGCTCAACGATGTCACGGTCGAGATCTGGCAATGCGATGCCAATTCCGTCTATCTCCATACCGCGAGCAGCGGACAGAACAAATCAACCCAGGACAAGAATTTTCAGGGATTCGGAGCCTTCACAACCGGATCAAAGGGCGAATACCGTTTTCGCACGATCAAACCGGTTGCCTACCCCGGCCGTACACCTCACATCCACGTCAAAGTGAAAAAAGGGGATCGGGAACTGTTGACGACTCAGGTGCTGATCCGCGGTCACGCCGGAAATGCCCGCGACGGAGTGTTTGCCAGTGCTGGCGATCTTGTCGATCGGGAACTTCTTCTGGCCGACTTCAAGCCGTTAAAGGATTCAAAGATCGGCGAGTTGACCGCGAATTTTGACATCATCATCGGACGAACTCCCGACGATAATCGCAATCAGTGATGACGGGACTGGTACGAAAGTGCCAGCGATTACAGAGTGTCAGCGATTACTGCGGAATCGGGCTCAATTACAAGGAATTCAAAATGCGACCATTGATCGCAATCGTACTATTGGCTGGCGGTGTTCTTATTGTCACTTTGGTGAGTGCCCAGCCGCCAGGTGGAGAACGTCGCCAGCGAAACGATGGGGCAGGCCCGTCAGCATCCGTAGCGCGGATGATGACACTGGATACCAACAAGGATGGAAAACTCTCGAAGGATGAGGTTTCTGATTCTCGACTTGCAGCACTTTTTGAACGAGCTGATGCCGATCATGACGGCACGTTGACAAAGGAAGAGCTGATCGCCGACTTTTCGAAAGAAGCAGCCAGTTCAGGTCCAGGTGGTCGCGGGCCTGGAGGGCCGGGCGGAGGGCAGGGGGGCGCGGATGGGCCTGGCGGACCCGGGATGGGTGGACCGCCTCCGTTGGGGCAAGTGTTGCCAACTCGCG
>JANXOO010000469.1 GCA_025353525.1 Schlesneria sp.
CAGACGTTGCTGGATGTTGACACGGCGATGCTCGAGAACTGGGTCAAGACACAATCATCGAACGCGGCATCTCTGGCGAACGATCTGCGGGTCCGCGAATCCATCTACTCAATTCTTGGCGAACGAGAATCCGATTCAGCGGCGACACCAGTTTCTCCGTCGCCGGAAATTCAAAAACAATTACAGAAGCTACTCAGTCCGGCGATGTCCTCGCATGACTATGTCGGATATTTCGTCGCCGACAAAAACCGGAACATTATCGCATCCTCACATGAAACGTTAATTGGTAAGAAGGAGCTTCCGGAATACGAGTCATTCATCGCCCGGGCGATGAACGGGGGAAACACGATTTGTGCACCTTTTGCCAGCATGGTGACCTTGAAAGACGAATTCGGGCGCAGCCATACGGGCGTCCCGACGATGTTCGTTTGCGCGCCCGTGCGCGACGCCAACTTCGAAGTTGTGGCCGTACTGGCTCTGCGAATTCGCCCCGAGCTGGAGTTTACCAGGATCCTGCAATTAGGACGTTTCGGGAAATCAGGTGAAACGTATGCAGTCAACAAATCCGGATTGATGGTATCAAACAGTCGCTTCGACGAATCTCTGATTCTTCTCGGAATTCTCGCCGATCAGCCGAATAGCCATTCAATTGTCAATGTGCAAGTCCGCGACCCACAGGGGGACTTGATCAAAGGGCATCGCCCGAACGTGAGGCGTTCGGAATTACCTCTCACCCGTCCTGCTTCCGCGATCGCGTCCGGGACATCGGGAATCGATATGGTGGGATATCGTGATTATCGGGGCATTGTCAGCGTAGGCGCGTGGAAGTGGTTGCCAAATTACGATTTCGGTGTCATTTCCGAAGTCGATGTCGCGGAAGCATTCCAGCCACTCACCATTCTGCAAAGGACGTTCTGGGTTCTGTACGCTTTGCTCGGCTGCTGCTCAATTGCCATTTTTGTTTTTGGCATTGTCGTAGGACGTTTGCGACGCGAAGCACAGGAAGCCGAGATTGAGGCGCAACAGCTTGGCCAATACACGCTCGAACGAAAGCTCGCTGCGGGAGCGATGGGTGTCGTGTACAAGGGACACCATTCGATGCTGCGTCGCGAAACGGCCATCAAAATGCTGAATGTCGACAAGGTTAACGAATACTCACTCGTCCGCTTTGAACGTGAAGTGCAGATCACTTGCCAACTCAATCATCCGAATACCGTTGCCATCTACGATTACGGTCGGACACCTGAAGGGGTCTTCTACTACGCGATGGAATATCTCGATGGCATCAATCTGCAAACTCTCGTTGAAGAATATGGACCGCAATCCGAAGGACGCGTGATCCACATCCTGTCGCATATTTGTGGCTCGTTGTTTGAAGCCCATTCTCTCGGCCTGGTACATCGCGACATCAAACCGGCAAATATCATGATCAATCGCCGCGGTGGCGAAACCGACGTTGTGAAAGTTCTCGACTTTGGTTTGGTTAAAGCGTTGGATGAAAAGAAACAAGCTGGATCGACCGCGTCCAATTCACTGACCGGGACGCCCCTGTACATGGCTCCAGAGGCGATTCAAGCACCTGATACCGTCGACGGCCGTAGCGATCTGTATGCAGTCGGCGCCATCGGTTACTTCTTATTGACAGGAAAGCCTGTTTTCGACAGTTCGAGTCTCGTCGAACTTTGTCAGCAGCATATTGACGCCACTCCGATTCCCGCTTCGCAGCGACTCGGGAAACCAGTCTCACCGGAACTGGAACACGCAATCCTCGCGTGTCTGGAAAAATCACGAAATAAGCGGCCCGCCACAGCCCGAGATCTGGCCCAGTTGTTGGGCCGATGCCCGATGTCGGGAAAATGGTCCATGGACGACGCCGATGCGTGGTGGGGCCGTCATGAACGCGCACTCGCCGCCGCATCAATTCCGGAAAACGCAACCGCGAGCGTCGTCTACGATCGAACGATCATCGGAGGAACCCCAGAGACCGAGTAAGCAAACAACGCCTTACGGGCGGTTCCGACAAACTATGTGTGGCCACGGGAAAAACAAAGGGGACATTCTACTTTACAATGCAATAATGATAGATTGTGCTGCATAGATGCCACGAACATCCCGCGCATCACAGGGCAACGATGTCTA
>JANXOO010000961.1 GCA_025353525.1 Schlesneria sp.
CGATTTCGGATTTACGATTGACGTTCACGCACACGAGCCCGAAACGATTTATGTCGTTCCGATCAAAAGTGATTCGGAACATTATCCGCTCGACGGAGCTCTGAAAGTCTGGCGCAGCCGGGCAGGGGGGAACGAGTGGGAGCCGTTGTCGAAAGGATTGCCGCAACGCGATTGTTACGTCAATGTTTTGCGAGATGCGATGGCCGTCGACTCGCTCGATTCGTGCGGCATCTACTTTGGAACGACGGGTGGCCAGGTGTACGTGTCGAATGATGCCGGTGACAGTTGGATGGCGATCGTCCGCGACCTTCCACCGGTCGTCTCTGTCGAGGTTCAGACGCTGACATGATTCGAGTCATCCTTCCGCCGCACCTGCGGACGCTTGCCAATGTCGGCACCGAGATCGAGATCGCGATCGAAGGTGCCGTGACACAGGGGTCGGTGTTGACTGCCGTCGAAGCACGCTTTCCGATGCTGGGCGGAACGATTCGCGATCACGTCACGCTCAAACGCCGACCGTTCCTCAGGTTTTTCGCCTGTGGCGAGGACTTGTCGTTCGAATCCGCAGACGCGCTTCTTCCGGAAGCCGTTATTTCCGGAGCGGAGCCGTTCTTCATTGTCGGAGCGGTTTCCGGCGGTTGACGTGGCAAGTGACGTGAAGCCAGGGCAAATCCGGAAACCATTCGGGGACTCGTGTCTTGTCCGTCAACGCCTTACGACGTATCCTGTTGGTGCTCGTCGGACGCGGTGTTGATGCTGCGGGGCGAGCCACAATCGAAGGAACGTCTGTTCGACTTGACTGAAGGAAGTACGATGATGCAGTGGCGGGGAATCTGGCTGGCAGTTCTGTCGATCGCGGTCGGCAGCGGTTTGTTTGTCAACTCGGCCCGTGCTTCGACTGAGGACGAGTACTACGAGTTGATGAAGGTTTTTGTTGATACCTTCGAGCAAATCGATCGCAATTATGTGACGCAGGTCGATCGCCGCGAATTGATCGAAGCTGCCATGCGAGGCATGCTGCTGAAACTCGATCCGCATTCGTCCTATATCGATAATCGGGAACTGAAGAGTTTCAACGAGCACGTCGATCAGGAGTTTGGCGGAATCGGGATCCAGGTCACGTTCGATCGTCCGAGTCACCAGTTGCTGGTGACGGTCCCTTTGCCTGGGACGCCTGCCTATAAGGCAGGGATTCTCGCTGGCGACCAGATTCTTGAAATCGATGACAAGCCGACCGCCGATTTTCCCGAAGGTCACGAAATGGAATCGGCTGTTGGACTGATGCGGGGCAAGCCCGGCGTCCTGGTAAAAGTCAAAGTTCAGCACAAGGGCACTGACGCGCCGCAAACCATCGAGATCACTCGTGCAGTCATCAAGTCTCCGACCGTTTTGGGCGATCATTACGACGCCAGCGGGGAATGGTCGTTCTTCCTCGATCCGGATCAGAAAATCGGTTACATCCGCCTGACCAGTTTTGGTCGCAACAGCGCTGAAGAGGTTCACGACGCACTAAAAAAACTGCAAAAAGACGGGATGAAGGCGCTGGTGCTTGACCTGCGATTCAATCCCGGTGGCTTATTGACTGCTGCCACAGCGATCGCCGACTACTTCATTTCCAGCGGTGTCATCGTCAGTACGAAAGGTCGCAATACCGAAGAACACGTTGTCGTCGCCAGGAAGTACGGGACATTTAGCGGTTTTCCGATGGCGGTTCTGGTCAATCGCTATAGCGCGTCGGCCAGTGAAATCGTCAGTGCCTGCTTGCAGGATCACAAGCGTGCGATCGTTGTTGGCGAACGAACCTACGGGAAAGGGAGCGTGCAAAACGTTCTTGATCTCGAAGGCGGCAAAAGTGCTCTGAAATTGACGACGGCCAGCTATCACCGTCCCAGCGGCAAGAATATTCATCGCTTTCCCAAAGCGACCGAAAAAGACGAATGGGGTGTGATGCCCG
>JANXOO010000557.1 GCA_025353525.1 Schlesneria sp.
ACAACATTCCGGCGGGAGTCGGCGTCCCTTCGAGTGCCGTCGAATGCCGGACAGAACCGCAAAACAAAACGAACGCAACTGAAAACGCAGTGAGCAAACGATACGCTGATGTCATTCTTGATTGACCTGTTTTGAGATCCGGAAATTCCAGCACGAACCGGACTGGGGAAACACGTTTTGGCGGACGGACCGGGAATTGCGGAAGTATAACGACAACAGGCACCCGGTTGCCATTCTGCGTCCGTGTCCAGTTATCGATGCAGAGAACAATCATTGCATTGCGGCATCGACGCGGGATTCCAGTTCGGAAAGCTCGATCAGCGGGCAAGATGAGTTTCGAGTCATTGCTTCCAGTGATGTCGGATCCTTGAACGCCGATCCACTGATCGGGCATACGACCGTCGCTCGGGGATCGATCAGTCCTTCACGCGCTGCTTGCAGGGCGCCCGCAACAGCCATCGAACCGGCCGGTTCCGCGAACAGGCCTTCTTCTTTTGCCAGACGCGACTGCACCTCAAAGACCCATTCATCGGAAACGACGTGTCCTGTACCACCCGTCTCGCGGCATGCGATCAGTGCCTCGTTCCCGTCGATGATCTGCGGTACCTGCAGGCCGCTGATTCGCGTCGTGCATTCGACCGTTCTCGCAAATGTTTGGCCCGATTTCAGTGGCCCGGCGATCGTATCGTTCCCGAACGGCTGAACGCATTCGAGTCGCGGACTGCGAGAGATTCGACCGGCAGCGACCAATTGGTCGAATCCGCGCGCAATCGACAGCGCAAACCCTCCGCCACCCGCCATGCAAAAAACATGGTCGATCGGTGTTGTCACCTGCTCGGCCATTTCGTGAGCGATGCTGTAGACGCCGGTCATCCCGACCGGGCAGTACGCAAAAGCGCTGATTTGCATTTGCGCCGTCGGTCGGGCACTGAGCGACCGCAGGCATTCGACAACACGATCAGATGTGCGACTGTCGACCCCGAATCCGCGAATGCGATAAAGCGTTGCTCCGTAGGCGAGCATTTGCCGCAACTTTCCTTCGGGAGCTTTTTCAACAATCGCAATCTCGCACGTAATCCCCGCGAGTGCGCAATACGCGGCCAGTGCCGCACCTGTATTGCCGCTCGAAGTCGCGATGCACTCTGTTTTACCATTTGCCACCATGTCCGAAATGGCCGCGCACGCAAACCGATCTTTGTACGAGCCGGTCGGGTTGGTGAATTCAAGTTTGAAGTACAGGTTCTCCAGGCCGACGCCCGGTCCCAGACGCCTCGATTTCACCAGCGGGGTATTTCCTTCACCCAGCGTCAATCGAGCCGACGGAGCCACCGGAGCCATCCAGTCCGCGTATTTCCAGATCCCGCGATTCATCGTCGAAACTCCCTTTCATCGACACTGAATTGATTTCGGGTTGGCTGTCAACAAATCCTGTTCGCCGTACCGACGGATGGCGAATGCGACATTTCGGCCAGTTTTTGCCACAGAATGGCACTCGCCTTGATCCCGCGATGAAAGTCGGCAACCGAGAAATGCTCGTCCGGACTATGAAGATTGTCGGTGTTCTGACCCCAGCCGAGCAGCAGTGTGTCGAGCCCCAGGACATCCTTGAACGTCTGAACGACGGGGATCGAGCCCCCTTCGCGGATCAGTCGCACGCGATCGACGCCCCATGCCTCGCGAATCGCCTCTGATGCTGCTTCGATGTACGGACTGTTCGGATCGAAGACGAACGCCGGGCAGCCGTGATAGCTCGTGAATTCGAATTTCAGCGATGGCGGACATTGCGATTTCAGGTACTTGTGCAATGCGTCCGTCAGCACGACGGGATCCTGACTCGGAACCAGCCGGCACGTCAACTTGACGGTGGCTTTCGACGGGACGATTGTTTTGGGGCCTGCTCCCGTATATCCGCCAAACATGCCGTTCACTTCGCAGGTCGGTCGAGCCCACCGTCGTTCCTGCGTCGAAAATCCTTCTTCGCCAGCAACTTCTGCGATTCCAAGTTCTGCTTTGAAGGCCGCCTCGTCGAATCCGAGGTCGCGAAACTGCTGACGTTCCGTTTCCGTCAACGGGGTCACGGCGTCGTAAAAACCCGGAATCCGGACTCGACCACGTTCGTCGTGAAGTGACGCGATCAGTTTTGCCAGGCCACTGGCAGGGTTGGCGACAGATCCGCCGAACACTCCCGAATGCAAATCTTTCTTCGGACCTGTCACCGTGACTTCGACGGCCAGTATCCCGCGCAAACCGTACGTGATTGCCGGTTGGCCGGGCCCGTATTGGCTGGTGTCGCTGACGACGGCCACGTCACACTGCAGTCGCTTCTTTCGCGCGTTCAGAAAATCTTCGAGGTTGCGGCTGCCAACTTCCTCCTCGCCTTCAATGACATATTTCAGATTGACCGGCAGTTTGCCCAACGTTCGCAGCCACGATTCGGCAGATTTGATGTGCGTAAAGACCTGCCCCTTGTCGTCAGTCGCACCCCGTGCGTACAGACAGCCATTTCGCAATGTCGGTTCGAATGGTGGCGTGGTCCAGAGATCCAGCGGATCGGCTGGCTGAACATCGTAGTGTCCATACACCATCACCGTCGGAGCACCCGGCGACTTCAACCATTCGGCATAGACGATCGGGTGTCCCGCCGTAGGAACGATTTCGGCCTGAAATCCGAGGTTCGAGAATTGCCGATAGACGAATTCGGCTCCCCGTGTCATATGAGGCTTACAGGCCGGATCGGCGCTGACAGTCGGAATTCGCAAGAACTCCTTCAATTCGTCAACGAATCGATCCGCATTCTGTTCGAGATAGTGGTTGACCTGGTCATTCATCGAAAAAATTCCGTCCTTGAGATGCGATGCCGGTTGTCGATTGCAATCAAAGTCAGGCGCCACGCCCGCGTCACGTTCAAAGGCTTCCCTGAAACTGCGACACCCATCGCACCGGGAAATCAGGATGCCGACCGGAAGAATACATCGTACGATTGACGCGAGGAAGCCAGAACGTCCGCTCAAACATTCCGATTTGCAGTGTACTTCTGTTATTACTTCGATCATTTTGTCGACGAGCACAAAATGGAGTATGCTTCAGGCATTGAAATCCACAAGTGTCATGTCAGCAGGGAAAATACCGGAATTTGAATGTTTGCAGAATTCAAATGTCGTTGCGGTCACGCGTTTCGAACGCACATTCAAAATGCAGGCAGGCAGATTCCGTGTCCGAATTGCCTGACGACGGTGACGGTCCCCGCCCCCGAGGCAGCATCTGTCGAAGCGATCAAATCTGCTGCGACACGACCGATCACTAAAAAGGAACCCGTCCGCGAATCGGATGCCACTCGCCAAACGCGAAAACATGCGTCAGAAAAATCAGCGGCGGCATCCGATATCAAACGCTCTGCCAAAGCTGCTACCAGTTCCGCATCCAGAACGTCGAAGAAGCTCAAAACCGAGGATCCTTCGGAAGACCTGTTTGATCTGAGCGATATCGGGCCGCTCGAAGCACCAGAGCAGGACGATGGCGATGAATTGTACGAGCTTCCTGTCTCTCCAGCGAAGAAGCGTCGAGCAAAGGCCGCCGCAGAAGACAGCGAGTCTGATTCCAAAAAAGGAACAAAGTCGAGCAAGAAACCCAAACGCGATCAGGGTCAGAACGCACCGCTCATTATCGGGGGTGTTGTCGCCGGCTTCGTGGTCGTTGCTGCCCTTGGTTTTTTTGCACTTCCACCATTGATTGCGGCGATGAAACAGGGAGGGAAGATCGTACTTCCCCAGGAATTCGACAAGTTTGAAGACGGCGAAATTTTCTTCCGGTGCGATTACCCCAGGGGCTGGCAAGCCGAATCGCGCGGCGGATCGGGCAATATTCCCCCATCTGTTCGCATCGAGCACGGACGCATCAAAATCTCGTATCGTGCGAGTAATTCGGGGGCTGCCATGCAGGATATGGCGCAAGCCGGAGCGAACATGACGGGCGAGCTTCCCGATGATCAAAAACCAGTCGCTCGTGTCCACGATTTTCAACGACAAAAATTCAGCGACGAAATGTCAAACTATGCCGAGGTCGGTCAGGTCGAAAAGATCGAAACGGGTTGGGGTGAAGGTCGGATGTCGCTTTTTAGTGCATCAGGCAGCTTCGGAAGCAAGATCTTTGGCTATCGGGTGACTTTGCTGACAACGAATTTCCAGTGGAATATCGTTTGCCAGTGTCCGACGAAGCGGGAATTCGAGGCCTGGAAGCCGGTCTTCCGCCGCATTGTCGAAAGTACCGGACGATAGCGGTTCCTCTTCGCGCAATTGTTGCCGACCACGCTATGATACCTCTGTGATTCGTCAACGATTCCACAGCGAAGTACTGATGCCAGACATCGGCGACAAGCCTCGGACTGTTTGAACGGATCGTGAACGTGATTGAACCGGATGTTTTCAGATATGAGGTCAACCGTGATGGAGACCAGCCCGACTGCTTGTGACATCGAAGTTTTCTTCGATGGCGGCTGCCACTTATGTCTGCGCGAAGTCACCATGTTACGGCGCTGGGACAAGCGGGGCAAAATCCGATTCACCGACATTGATGCCGCCGGATTTCAACCTGAAAGCCTGGGGAAAACCCGGACAGAACTGATGGATCAGATGCACGGGCGGCTACCGGACGGAACATGGATTCGCGGAGTCGAAGTCTTCCGGCGTTTGTATCATGCAGTCGGGTTCGGACCTTTGGTAGCGATCAGTCGACTGCCTCTCATTTCTCACACCCTGGATTTGGGATATCTGCTGTTTGCGAAGAACAGGCTTCGATTGACGGGACGGTGTAGATCGGAAACGTGTACGATCAAAGGACCGCTTTGAACGGCGCGAGTTCCGATATTTTACGCCGGACATGCCCGTTGAACGAGTTGTTCCAGATAGCTGGCGACGTGTGACAGGGTCATTTCCGTCGTATCGATAATCATCGCATTCGGGGCCGGTTTTAGTGGCGAACAGAGTCGCGTTTCGTCGCGTCGGTCTCGCAGTTCCTGTTGTTCCATCAGGTCTTCGAGCGAAATAAAATCGCCTTTCTCTTCCAGTTCACGTTGACGCCTGCGAGCTCGTTCCTGGGGCGACGCGGTCAGGAAGAACTTGCATTCTGCATCGGGAAAGACGGTTGTTCCCTGATCGCGGCCTTCAGTGACCAGGCTTGTCTCACGTCCGACAAGTCGCTGCATTTCGACCAGCCGCATGCGGACAATCGGGTTCGCTGCGACAATCGATGCCGACTGCGTCACTTCCTGGCCGCGAATCGAGTCAGTCACATCGTCGTTTCCTAACAGCAATCGATTTCTCGAAAAGAGAATCTCGAGCGAATTCGCGACTTCACCGACACTCGTTTCGTTGCTGAGGTCGAGATGACGCTGAAGGCATGCATAAGCAACGGCGCGGTACATCGCTCCGGTATTCAGAAACTCAAACCCCAATCGCTCCGCCAGCATTCTCGCAACGGTACTTTTTCCAGTCCCGGCTGGCCCATCAATAGTCACGATCATTCAAATAGTGCCTGTAGTGATCGACGCTTTTCGATTCAATGTCTGCCCCGACAGCCTTCGCAAACTCCCTTGAAGAGTTTATCACGACAACCCCCTCACCGAAATCCAACGTTCACGCAATCGAGCAACCGCCGGAAAATCGTTCCCGCGTTGCCGCGATGTTCGCCATCGCGATCGCAAGTGGCGGATTTCACGATGTCATGCGGATTCTGAAAATGTCTGTGTTTTCCGGGTCGGTCCAGCATCGTTAATCTGGCACGAGTGATTTTGCGATTCGTAGGACTTCGCGGCTCCGAGCAACCCTTTAAGTCGATATGCGATGTGATTTTATGGAAAAACAGCGGCGTCGCGATTCCAATCGTCTCGTGAAAACGTTATCACTCGAAGCGTCACGCCCGTAAAACTGTGAGAGACGCCAGATGCGAATTGCCGGTGTACAGATGGATTTTCAGTTGGCCGATGTCGCCGGGAATCTGGCTCGTATGATCGCCAAAGTTCGTCAGACGCGAGCGGCAGGTGCCGAACTGGCGATTTTTCCTGAATGTGCGTTGACCGGCTATTGCTTCAGCAGCATTGAGGAAGCACGGCCATATATCGAGTCGATCCCGGGCCCCTCGGTGCTGGCGATGTCTGCGATTTGTGCGGAACTGGGTGGCTATGTCGTTTTTGGAATGCTGGAATGCGACGGCAACAAGGTCTTCAATGCGCTGGCGCTCGTAGGGCCAAACGGATTGATTGGATCGTACCGCAAGATTCACCTCCCTTTTCTGGGAGTCGATATGTATACCGATTTTGGTGATCGCCCGTTTGCGATTCACGAAATTGACGGCGTACGCATCGGAATGAATATTTGTTACGACGGAGGTTTCCCTGAACCGGCTCGTTGCCTTGCTTTGATGGGCGCTGATTTGATTGTGCTGCCGACGAATTGGCCCCCCGGTGCCGAACCTGCGGCTAATTTCGCGATCAATACACGCGCCATGGAAAATACTGTTTACTATGCTGCTGTCGATCGCGTCGGAGTGGAACGGGGAGTTCCGTTCATTGGCAAAAGCCGCATCTGCGATCCGCTCGGCAAGACGCTGGCTGTCGCGGATCATACTGACGAAGCCATCCTTTAC
>JANXOO010000566.1 GCA_025353525.1 Schlesneria sp.
TTGCAGAATCGGTTGGAACCGATCTTCGAACCGATATTTGATGATGCCAGCTTTGGGTATCGACCAGGAAGATCGACGAAGGACGCCCTACGCAAGATCTGGAACGAGATCGAAGCAGGCGCGGAGTGGATCGTGGACGCCGACCTTTCGAATTTCTTCGGAACGGTGGATCACGAAAAGCTTCTCGTACTGGTTGCCAAGCAAATCTCGGACGGACGTGTGCTGCGGTTGATACGTAGTATGCTGAAAGCCGATTGTTTGGTGGATGGCACGCGAGTGCCCGTTGATCAAGGCACGCCGCAAGGCGGTGTGATTTCACCAATCTTGAGTAACGTTCTTCTGACTCCGTTTGACCGGGAGATGCGTCATCGGGGATTTCGCTTAACGCGTTATGCGGACGATTGGGTCGTGACTTGTCACACCCGGCAGGAAGCAGAACGCGTCCTAACCGAAGCCACGACGATTCTGACTTCGCTCGGCGTGAAATTGAATCGAGAAAAGACTCGGATCGTACACATCAGTGACGGTTTCGAGTTTCTCGGGTATAAGATCAAACGAGGGGTGCGCCCCTTGAAGCTCTCGCCCGAGAAAATCCGCAGCAGGGCGCGCCAAGGCAAGCCCTATGCGATCCCTCGCCAGAAATCCGTCGAGAACTTCAAGGAAAAGATTCGCAAACGCACGCGGCGTAAGGCTCCTGTGAATACTCAGGAACTCATCGCTCAGATTAACCCGCTCATTCGCGGATGGGGTTTGCATTATTGCAAATCTCACATCCGCAGGCTCTTTAACCAACTCGATCGTTGGATCGTGAGGCGCGTCTGGTCACATCGTTACCGTCGTTGGCGATGCTGTGGCTGGAAAACGCTACCTCAGTCACGACTCTACGCTGAGATGGGACTCGTCAACCTTGTGTCGCTGATTCCTTCCCTACGACGTCAATGACGCATTTTTTGCGAAAGCCGGATGCTGGAAAACTGCATGTCCGGTTTGAGCGGCGGACGGGGGCCAGCACTTCGGTGCGCCCCCTCCGACCCGACACCTGAGAAGCGGGCGAACAATGCTGGATCTCAAACAGCAGCGGAGTCCGTGGAGGAAAGGAGACTGACCAAGGAGAACGCAACACAGTCGCTACGGGTCCGGACTCAGAGCCGGGTTGCCAGGTCGCGCGGACTGTGGGGCGTACGAGAAAGAGCACGAGACGATCGGAACGCAAAGTTCGACAATCTGCTGAACCATGTCACTCCTGAACTGTTGCGGGTGAGCTTCTTCGACTTGAAGAAGTCTGCCGCACCGGGTATCGACGGAGAGACGTGGGGCGAGTACGCCGAA
>JANXOO010000593.1 GCA_025353525.1 Schlesneria sp.
CAAAAACGACGAACTTGTCAGGGAATTGGTCGAGTTGTCGACGAAGCACGGAATTCTGACCCCCTACACCTCGTTCCTTGCTGACGAAACGATGCGACCGCTATTGTCGAATGCAGAAGGATTGGATCGGGCCAGGGGCAGCCTGAAACAGCTCGATCTGTCATCGGGCGTGGGTGGTTTTGCTCAGCGATCGGATAAACGGAGATTTCAGTCGGTTCAAAACCTTGACCAGCAATCGAGCCAAATGAGTTCCGGTGGGTTGGCGGGAAGCCGTGGCCTTTCGCTGCATGGAAAACGCGATGTACGACTGAATAAAACTGCGGGGCCGGCGACTGCGCCGGCTGCTGCACCGATCAGTGGGCCAGCAGGCACGAATTCGTTTATGGACATCGAGACTGACCAGCTTGTTTCCGTCGATTCCGTAAGGCAGAACGGGAATCAGGCGGTGTATGCACGAAGTCAGCCCGGTAAAAAGGAACGAATTTTGGTAACTCCTGAAACGGCAGACCTCGATCTTGAACGTGATAAGGACAAAATCGAGATCGTGGAACGATACAGCGATTCCTATTTCGCGCTGGTTGGGGCAAATAGTGCGACCGAAAACCAGATCCTCAGCCAGCAACGAGACGGTGAAGAATTGCTGATCCGATTGCGCGGGAAGAATATTCTGGTGAAATAGACGCTCGACGCGGGCGGATTTTTCTGACATGAACCGATTGCCGGCTCTCTACTGTCGTTCGCGAAGTTTCTCGATTCCGCGTTGCGGGTGATGCCCGCGCCGGGTGTACCTGACTTTAATTGAGCCAGGTATGATCGGAGCGTCCGGCGACTCGTGGGTATCGGGGAGGGCAAACATGATCGAGCCGATGAAAGCTTTCGTGCGACCGCGAGTCATTTTACCGAACGGTGCTGACTCGGTGTTGCTTGAAGATCGAGGAGTGTGTCTGGATACCCATCGAGCAGCCCACTTGTAGTGCATTCCAGATGAGGTGAACGCCACATATTGCCGGAAATATCGCGTTTTTTGAGTTGTCGGGACAGACTCCTAGCGGTTGTCTTGATCACAATCGGAGCATTCAACGGCCGCTTCGATCTGTTGAGTCAGGTTCATTCGTTGAATTCGTCCGGAACGGGCGGGGCCGCATGAGGGACAATTGAAAAATTTTGCAATATCCCAAACGTCCATGAATACGCGGGTCGATGGGCTGACGCGGCGAACAAATTCGAGCCCGTGTTCCAAAACCCGTTCCATGCTGCGAATCGTGGGGCTGGAAAACTGCATACGCTCGGACAACGTCTCCATCACCCCGTTTCCGGATCGTACGGGGATCACGCTGACGCACTGGACACCGACGTCGATAGCATGGTGCAACGAACGAAGCGCCCATTCGATTCCCTCGCCTTCGTTCAATCCCGGTGGCTTCAGCAGCAAGAACGTTCGGACTTCGATCTTGTGGCCCACCAAAAACCGGACGGCGGCGTCGAAGTCGTCGACTGTCATTCGTTTGTTCAGTCCCGACAGAACCGTTGGATGGATTGTTTCCAGGCCAATGGCGACTTCGAGTTTTGTTTCGATTTGATCTCGAAAGCGAACGCAGCGTTCATCGGTCAGACGCGGATGATTCTCGACAATCACAGTCTCGAACTGACGAACCTGCTGGGCGATGGCGGCATGGTCTTCGACGGGAATCGCCTGTGCGTCAAAGAAATTGCCTGCATTGTACAGCTTGATGTGTTTCGCGGGTGGCAATCGCTTGATGGCATAGTCAATTTGTGCCGGGATGGCACCGACCGGGACTCGCTCATCCAGTGTGTTTTTCCACAGGTCGCACATTGTGCAGCGAAACGGGCATTCACGATTTGTGAGGAAGATCGTCATGACATCGTCGACGGAACCGGCCGCAGATCGTTCCGGTTCGACCAGGAACGCGTACGGCTTCCACGGATCAAGCCGGTTCTTTGCAGGCCGACTTGCAAGGACATCCGCATCTGAAATGACAGGCCAATCCATTCGGTTGATCGTCCAAAAGCAATTTGCCAAGTCTCGTATGTGCCTCTGGCCAGGTCAAACCTCGCGAACATCGGCTTCCCACAAATCGGGTGTTGGATTATACATCCTCCGGTCAGAAATGATGCTCTTGCCAGAAACTGCCACGTCGGAACGTCAAACCGATAGTCGTCACGCTGAACAGGAAATTCAGACGCCAATACCACAAAGGGAGTCGGAGATGACTTCGGTCACCATGCAAGAAAGCCGCCATAAAGTGGATCGGTCGGTCCGCGACATCATCGCTTCAGCGCGAACAGTTCGACAGCAGGCGAAATCTCGCGTCGGTGTTCGCGGGGCGATGGGAATGTCGCTTTTGTCGGGGTTGTTGATGTGGCTTTGCTTCACTCCGGTGAATATCAGCCCACTCGCATGGATCGCTCCGCTCCCCCTGTTGCTGCTCGTGCGGATTGAAGAACGAACGCACTGGATGTACCGCGCCATTTTTTTGGGAAGCGCACTCAGTCATCTGGCGATGCTGCAATGGATGCGACTTGGCGACCCCACGATGTACATCGCATGGGGCGCACTTTCGATTTACCTCGCCTTCTACTCGATCGCATTCGTTGCGATCTCGAGAATCGCGGTTCATCGTTGGTCGCTACCTCTGGCCGCTGTTGGTCCGGTCGTTTGGACGGGCCTCGAGTATTTGCAGACGAATCTGCTGACTGGCTTCGGCTGGTATTTGCTCGGCCACTCGCAATATCGCTGGCTGGAAATGATTCAAATCAGTGATATCTTCGGAGCGTACGGGGTCAGTTTCGTGGTGGTGACGTGTGCATCGGCGCTGACATTACTCCTTCCACATGACTGGCTGATCCGTATGCGGCTTGTACTCGCTTCGACCGGCCCGATCACAGCGTCGGGTTTGACGCTGTCGCAACTTGTGCAGGTTTCCGTCGCGTTTTGTGTTTTCGCAAGCACACTGGGTTATGGCTATGTGCGCAGGTCTCAGGCCGACTTCAAACCGGGTCCGCGCGTCGCATTGATTCAGGGGAATTTTACGGCCTCGCTGCGCGAAGAATCGGCCACGCAAGAAGAAATCTATCTGACTCATTTGCGATTGAATTCGCTTGCAGTAAGAGAACGGCCCCAGTTCATCGTTTGGCCGGAAGCGATGTTCCCATGGCCTTTGATGAAGGCGGCGAACGATTTGAGCGATCAGGAACTGCGAGAATTGATCCCGTCGATCAATCCGGGGATGTGGCATGACGACACCGTTCGTTCGGTATTGGCGGAAGAGAGTCAGCGTTCGGGGGCCGCTCTGATTTTTGGTGTGCATGCTGCCGAGGCCGAGCGGAAAAGCGTGCGGCAGCACAATTCGGCCGTATTCGTCAGACCGGACGTGGGAGTCGCCGGACGCTATGACAAAATGCATCTCGTGCCGTTTGGCGAGTACATCCCGTTGGCGAACGTGATCCCGCTAATGAAGTCTTTTTCGCCGTACAATGAAACGAGCGGACTGGTCGCCGGGACAAAAGCTGCCGTATTCGAATTCGGTGGATTTCGGTTGGCACCAGTCATTTGTTTCGAAGACACCGTTCCACAACTGGTACGCAACGTCGTCGCAGCCGGTTCTGATTCGGATCGCGGAAAGCCGATTGATGTTCTGGTCAACCTTTCTAACGATGGGTGGTTCCACGGATCGAGCGAACTGGACCAGCACCTGATTACAGCGGCGTTTCGCGCGGTTGAATGTCGAACCCCGCTGGTACGTGCGGTCAACACAGGGATCTCGGCAGTGATTGACGGTGACGGAGCGATCCTGGAACCGGAAATCTTCATCGATGGTGATGTGAAAAAGAACCCGAACCGACCCGTTCGCAAGTCGGCACGAGACAAAACGACGGGGGCATGGCACAAGCAGCTCAATGCAGCTCTTGTTCATACCGTGCCTCTCGATGGTCGTCGCAGCCTGTATGTCGCGTATGGAGACTGGTTCGCAATGGCTTGCACGACTGCCACCCTGTTCGTGGCCTTGTCGGTCTTCCTTCCGAAAAAGCCAATGACTGCATCTTGAAAAGACCGTGACCGCATCTTGAAAAGAAAACAGCTGCATCAGGGCCAGGTTGTCGCCGGGCAGCGATTGGTTCAAGCCAGCGCGTTTGCACGACTGACCGACGAAAGACTTCCAGCGTCGATGTCTCGGGCGATAGATCAACGAGTGTGGCGACCGTTCAAACGGTGCGGCAACGTCGCGAACTGAAGATTGTCACGTCGCCACGTTGACGAATACCTTCAGTGCATCCTTGTCTTCGACAAGCAACCGCATCATCTCGCCAAAGTTGTCGAGTCCTTCGACAGGGTTTGTCAGAATGCGTTCGGTCACGCCCGGATAAGTTAGTTCTCCCAGCGACAACGCGGCAATTCCCTGCTCGAAGTGGTTGCGATTCCCATTGACACTGGACACCAGCAGTTTGTTGCCAAGAACCCATTCAATGTTGATTTTGGCGGCGTCCACGGTGACTTCGTGTTTGCCTCCTGTAATGCTGGTCCAGACGAGTGCGCCGTTGTGAGCCAGAACTTCCATCGATCGGAAACAAACCTCGGCGTTTCCGGTCGCTTCAAAAATCAGATCGGGTTTACCAACTTGCTTTGCCAGTTCGTGGACGGAAGTCTGCTTCGTGCTGACATAGGTCGCACCGTACGCCTCGGCAATTTCCTGCTTGCGGTGAGGGCCCGGTCGGGTCGCCAGAGTGTAGACATCCAGGCCACGCAGTTTGAGCATCATCGTGGCTAAAAGTCCGATCTGGCCTGCTCCCATTACGAAGGCTCGCCTGGGCTTCCAGACTTGCAGTCGCTGCTGGGCCAGAAACGCCTGATCGAGTGCTTTGGCACAAACACTGGCCGGCTCTGACAGGACGCCCAGGTGCTTCAGTTTCACAGGGACTTTGACCATGAATTCTGCATCATCGACGAATGACTCCGAGAGATACCCGTGGCAGAGGTTAATCCCTCGTTCGTAGTAGGTTTCTTCGCTCGTAATATCGTTACGTCCGATGGCATCGAATAATGATCCGCCGGGTCGACGTACCGTACACGAGACGTAGTCACCCGGCTTCAACTCGGTCACTTTGTCGCCGACTTCGAGCACCTGCCCGAAACTTTCGTGTCCAATCACAAGGTGTTCGCCCCCTGGCGGCGCGTTTCCGTACAAGGCATCGTTAATTTCGCGATCAGTGGCATCGACGCCGATTTGCAGCGTTCGCACGAGGACGGCCCGGCCTGCAGGAATCTTGCAAACGTGCGGATGCGGCTGGTCGCCCAACCTGGGAGCGGGAATTTCCCTCAGGTGAACGCTATTCGGTTTTCCGGGCAGTACGGCAATGGCTTTCATAGCAAAATCGACCCGTCGAAAATTAAGTTAACCTTGACTGAACAGATAATGATCGGATCGGAAGTGTACCCAGCTTTCGACCGGTGTTCCAGCATCGCTACAGACATCGAAGACGGGAGGCGTCAATCGAGTCTGCCTCGCGAAAATCGCGTTAAATCGGTACGCTCTGCCACGACGACTGAAAAAGGAAAGTCCGGTAGAGATTGCGTCCCGGTAACGACAACAGGAGACCTCACTTGAACGAAATCGGGACAAAAACGGGTCGGGAGACAGATTCCCGGTGGCCGAGCATCGAAATCCCCGCCCCGTTGGCTCTTCGACCGAACATCAGTCACGCCTTGTTCGATTTCGACGGAACAATCTCGTTGATCAGGCAAGGTTGGCCTGAGGTCATGGTGCCGATGTTTGTCGAAATGTTACCCCATCGACCGGGTGAATCGGACGCAGCCGTCCGGCAAATGGCACTCGACGACATTATGCGCCTGAACGGCAAGCAAACGATCTACCAGATGATCCAATTGGCCGACCGTATTCGCGAACGAGGCGGCGAGCCAAAAGAACCGCTGTGGTACAAGCACGAATACTTGCGCCGACTGGAAATTCAGACCCGAGAACGAACCGGGGGACTCCGCAACGGAACAATTCGCCCCGAGCAGTTCCTGGTCCACAAAGTTCGTCCGCTGCTGGAACACCTTCAAAGCCGGGGATTGACGTTGTATCTCGCGAGCGGGACGGACGAATACGCGGTGAAAGACGAAGCAAATTTGCTCGACGTGACAAAGTACTTCGGTTCGCATATCTACGGAGCACTTGATGACTACAAACAGTTTTCCAAAAAGATGATTATCGACCGGATTCTGCGAGAGAATTCGATCGACGGATCGCGACTGATCTCGTTCGGCGATGGATATGTCGAGATTGAAAACACCAAAGAAGTGGGGGGCTTCGCTGTCGCCGTCGCCAGCGACGAAGCCCATAACGGTTCAGGACGCGTCGACGAATGGAAGCGGGAACGGCTTTTGGGCGTCAAGGCTGATATCGTGATTCCCGACTATCGGGATGCAATCGCACTCGTCGACTATGTTCTTGCCAAATAAGCGTATTCGCCAATTCATCTGACAGGCCATAACGACCGACAGTGGAAAATTTACCGGCTGAAAAACGGAGATTCACTCCAGGTCTTCCAGGTGCCTGTTCCACTTTTTCAGCGACTGATTTTTCCTTGCCTTCCGGTCGCCCACGAGGAAAACGACATGGGATTCATCAACATCGCTGACTTTGAGCCAATCGAACCGGTTCCAGGCTGTCGGATGCGGACGCCGTTTGGCGAGCATCTGATGCTGTCGTATCTGGAGATGGATGACGGAGCCGAAGTGCCGATGCATTCGCATCCTCACGAGCAAGGTGGCATGCTCCTACAAGGAACACTCGAACTGACGATCGGTAATGAAACACGACTCTGCCAACCGGGCTCCATGTTTCTGATCCCGCCAAACGTCATGCACCGCGCCGTTGCTGTCGGCGGAAAGTGTGTTGTCATGGATGTCTTTAGCCCGGTACGCGAGGACTACGCCGAACTGACAAACCGATATATTCCGCCAGTCACAGCGAAATAACTCCGGCGGCCTACGCCAGGTTGTAACCATTCACGGACAATACAGAAGGACAGCCCATTTTTGGGGGCGAAACCGTCGTTGGAGACGCTTTCGCGGCTGGTGGCTCAGGTTTATTCGCTGCAAAAACGCGGCAGTCCCCGGCCCGTGAACGGCCTATGCCAGAATCTCTGTCGCGACGTGGCCTGCGACATCGGTCAACCGGAAATCCCGTCCTGCGTAGCGGTATGTCAGCTTTTCGTGATCAAGTCCCAGCAAGTGCAAAATCGTCGCGTGCAGATCGTTGACATGCATCTTGTTTTCAACGGCGTAGTATCCGTAATCATCCGTGGCACCGTAAGCGAAGCCCCCTTTCACTCCGCCTCCTGCCATCCACATCGTAAAGCCGTGGGGGTTGTGGTCGCGTCCATCGGTTCCCTGTGCTGTCGGAGTTCTCCCGAATTCGCCGCCCCACAGTACCAGTGTATCGTTCAGCAGGCCTCTGGATTTAAGGTCTTGCAAGAATCCTGCAATCGGCTTGTCGACTTCCGCCGCGTTTTTCGTGTGCCCCTGATAAAGATTTCCGTGTTGGTCCCACTGGACTTCACTATCGCTATGAGTCACCTGAACAAACCGCACCCCCCGTTCCAGAAACCGACGCGCCATCAGACACTGTCGACCGAAGTTCTGAGTCATAGGATCGTCGACCCCGTACAGGTTCATGGTCGCACTGGTTTCTCCCGACAGATCCTGCACATCAGGCATTGTCGACTGCATTCGCCAGGCAAGTTCAAACGAATTCAATCGCCCTTCCAGAGCCCGGTCATGACCGGCTGCCTCGATATGATCACGATTCATGGCGGCGATCAGGTCAAGCTGTCGACGTTGGAGATCGGGGTCGATCCGGGAATTTCGAATGTGTTTTACGGTGGCATGGACCGCGCTCAGTGACGCATTGCCGATTGGAGTTCCCTGGCACCACGCAGGAAGAAACGCCGAACCCCAGTTGTTGACCCCGCCGTGCGCCAGTGTCGGGCAGATCGTGACGAAGGCTGGCAGATTCTGATTTTCTGTTCCCAGCCCGTAGGTGACCCACGATCCCAAACTCGGGCGAACAAACTGATCGCTGCCCGTATGAAGTTTGAGAAGTGCTCCGCCGTGAGCCGGATTTGTCCCGTGGACAGACCGCAAAATACATAGGTCGTCGACGTGACGAGCCACGTTCGGAAAAAGATCACTCACCGGAAGCCCGCTTTG
>JANXOO010000654.1 GCA_025353525.1 Schlesneria sp.
GACCGTTTTGGACTACCTTATCGAATTCCTTGGTGCGACCGGACAATGTGATCCGGCACCCTGGATTTCCGAGTCGGTTTATGTGCAAGTCCGCGACGCCGTCGGTTCGGTCGGCATGGAGAAGCTGAAACCCGTTTTCGAGCACCTGAACGCGACAATCTCGTACGACCAGATCAAGATCGCGATGACGTGCCTCAGGAATTCATCACCGTAAGTCACTCGTGACAGGGTCGCTGAAAAAAGGGACTGGCACCTGGAAGACCTGGAGCCTGTCCTCATTTTTCAGCCGCTCGCCTTAAAATTCAAGAAGATTTTCGCTACTACCGATTGACAATGGTAGACATTGCGTCTTATTCTCTCAATTATCTTATTCGCTCTCTTATTGTGAAGGATATTATGGCACGAACTCCTCAGGACATCACCGACGCAGAATTGGCAGTTCTCAATCTTCTCTGGGAGCGCAAACGGACAACCGTGCGCGACCTGACAGACACGCTGTATCCAGGCGGTACCGGGGCGCACTATGCCACGGTGCAAAAGTTGCTTGAGCGACTGGAATTGAAGAAATTCGTCAAACGCGATCGCAAGCCGTGGCCGCATCAGTTCGAACCCAAAATCGATCGCGAAGAATTGATTGGTCGTCGATTGCAGGCAACCGCGGACAAACTGTGCGAAGGTTCGCTGGCACCGCTGCTGTCGCACCTGGTTAAGGTCAAACTGAATCCGGACGAAATCGGTTCTCTACGAGATCTGCTGGATGATCTGGACCGGGAAAAGGGACGTTAAGTCGTTTTGACCGGCATCGCCACTCTTCGCGACGCCGGTCTTTTCATAGACTGTGATCGGGTCGCCAATCTTCAGGCAGGAGGGCGCCATGCATTCGTATATCGAAATTGCAGTTATCAACGCTCTTGTCGTCATCCCGTTGGCGCTTGTTGCGGCATTGGCGGGCAGACTGTTTCGGCGACCGGTGCTGACTCACCTTCTGTGGGTCCTGGTACTGGTCAAACTCGTGACACCTCCAATCTGGCAGATTCCACTGATTGATCGTGACTGGGTGACGGCGCAAAGCAGGCAGATCCTGCCCGCTATTGTTTTCGAAATCGACCGGATTGAATTCGGCCAACAGTTGCCCGGACCGGTGAACGCGACAGAAAGCTTCTCGCCATCAAAGCCCCGGCCTCGCACACTGGCGGCGCGGAATAACCGGTTCGCCGCGAATCGTCCAACAATGATGGCGGTCCTGTTGAAACGGGTTCGCAGCGAAGATTTTCCGGATCTGGTTCTTGTCAGCTTGCTGCTGATTTGGTCGTTCGGATCGCTGATCTGGTTTGCGGTTCAGGGGTTCCGATGCATCCGATTCCGAATGGCGCTGGGCAATGGAGCTGCTGCCGGATCCGAATTGCAGCGTTTTGCCGATCAAATGGCGCGATGTTTGGGATTATCGCACTCGCCTACCGTCTGGCTGATGCCCGGCGTTATGTCGCCCATGTTGTGGGGGACCGGTCAATCGGCCCTGCTGATTTTCCCCGAACAGTTGCTCGACCGACTTGATATGGATGCGACGGGGACGTTACTGACACACGAAATATCGCATTTTCGGCGACGTGACCATTGGGTGCGAATCGTCGCCCTGATGGCAACCGGATTCTTCTGGTGGCATCCGGTCGTGTGGTGGGCTCGGCGCGAAATCGAGGCCGTTGAAGAAGAATGTTGTGACGCACTGGTTGTCAAAGCCGCAGCAGCACCCGCCAAACGTTATGCCGAAGCCATCCTTGAAGCCGTTGATTTTCTTGCTGAATCGCGATTGCGTCTGCCGCCACTGGCGACCGGACTGGGCCAGGTCCCGTTCCTGCGCCAGCGATTGACATGGATCATGCGCGGTCCGCGCCGCCAGGATATCGGCTACTGCGGCAAGCTGCTTTGCCTGTCTCTGGCCTGCACACTGCCCTTCCAGCCATCGTGGCTGGCAGCCCACACAAGCACGCCACTGCCCGCACGGTTGCCAGCAACGCCCGCAGGTCGAATCGAAGCAACACCGGTCCTGGTACCACCAACAACTTCCGGCGCAGAAACCGGATTGGTTCAGACGCCTGCCGAATCGTCCTTGAAACAATATGAATCAGTTGCAGCAACTTCAAAACGACGATTTGAAGTTCAGTCACACTCATCCGATGGAAGATATGCCGTCCTTGGAAACAAAACCGCGCAAAGTTTACTCGACCTGGAAACAGGTCGGGAATTTGACCTGAACGACTACGGAATTCTGGCGATGGCTTTTGCTCCGAATACTCATCGCTTCGTCACTGTTGGCATCGACTCTGTTCTTCGTGTATGGAATGCAGAAACAACCGAAGTCGAAAAGGCGTGGAATATCCCCGTTGCTGCCGCCAAGTCGGTCGATATCTCGCCGAATGCTGACTGGATCGCGACCGGCGGACGTGACGGAATCGTACGCATCTGGGTTGCCGAAAGTGCAGAACCGATTTGCGAGTTTCCCCGTGAACTCGCACCGGTCAATTGCGTGCGAATTTCCCCTGATGGCCAACTGTTGGCCGTTGCAACTGGCGACTGGATGACACCCCAGTCGGGGCGAATCGCCTTGATTGAAACCGCACAATGGACAGAGCGGATTTCGATGAACTGGAATTCTCCTTCGGCAGCGGTTGCGTTTCGCGCTGATGGTCAATCTTTAATGAGTGGTGATTGGCAAGGGCGGATCGCTCGATGGAGTCTTTCAACAGGGGAATTGCTGGGCCTGTCCGACGGGTATAAAGACCTGATTCCAGCCGCCGAGTTTTCACCGAATGGCTCGACTCTGGCAGAGATCGAGGTGACCGATCTTCGTCCTGACGGTTCATGGAACGACGCCCCGCCGACGAGGTCGCTGGGCTGGCTGTTCGGGCGCTGGTCGCAGAAACAGCCTGAAAGCCCTCGGCCATCTTTCGGCCCGATGGGGCCGACATCAACGTCGCCCGCTCAATTGCCAACTCCGTAATTTCAAAAAGCAGCTCTATGACCGGATCAATTTCAGTACTGGCCATTGTCGCGATCAGCCAGGTGTCAGATCCGGCCGCAGAGAAAGGCTGGCAGCCTGTTTTTCAGCGGATGGCAGAAGAATATGTCATTCAATCGACCGACGAGCCCCCACGATCGTTTGAACTCTGCAAATCGCCGATCTTGCGATGGAGCCAACCGGTTCGGGGCGGAGATGACGGAGCGACATTCGTCTGGCTGGATCGAGGCTGCCCCGTCGTGATCGCCGCGATCTTTGCCTACCCCAATGAGGACAAGACACGCACTGTCGTTCACGAAATGCATTCGATCGCTCCCGGCGCGATGGACGCAACATATCGTGAGCGCGTCCGATGGCAACCGACCACTTCGGGAATCGTGATGAAAGATGTCCCTGACGCGATATCCCCTGCCGAAAAAGCGCCAGCGCGATTGGCACAAATGAGAAACATGTTGCGCCAATTCTCGGCTCGAAGTATCGATCAGAGTGACAAACCCTGGGAATTGCGGCTGATGTCGCAGCCGCTGGTCAGATATGAACCGGTCGATCGAACCGATCTGATTGACGGGGCGGTCTTTGCGTTTGCTCAAGGGACCGATCCGGAAATTCTGGTCGTCTTCGAAGCACAGCGAAACAGCGACAAACAAAACAACGACAAACAAAACAACGACAAAATAGTTTGGAAATACGGCTGTGGCAGGTTCAGCGACTATCGCCTGGAAATGAAACACCTCGAACAGATTGTCTGGAACGTCCCGGCGAACGATTTTTCAAACCAAAACGGTGTTTACTTCGCACCTTCCGTCGAAGTTCGGCAGGCACCCAGCGGTGCAACGGAATTGAAAGACCGGACGCCCGGTGCAGCTGGTCAATAACCACAGTGATTCCGACTGCCACCACATTGCAGAATCGGGCTCGACTGACTTGAACCGGGCCTGATGTCCCGGTTTATTTGGGGAAGAAAATGCGTTACTCGACCGTCTCACCAGTCTCTGCGTCACTCGTCCTCGCCCTGGCAATTCACTTCTGTGTGACACCGCACCCGTTGAGGGCTCAGGCCCCTGATTCTCCCGCGAGTGATCGCGACAAATTATTGACCCTTCATCGCGCCGATGTCGCACAATACAGTCTGTTTCGCGACCCGGGAAAGAAAGAAAAACTCTCTCTGAAAAGTGAGTCGGTCTATCGCTGGACTAATCCGACGCGGAGCGGCGGGCAGGTCGGTGACGTTTTTATCTGGACCTACGAAGGCCGCGCCGAGGCGATTGCATCGATCTTTTCGCACCCGGAAAACGGTCGTCGAGTTCTCTGCCACGAGCTGCACAGCCTCTCACCTGTCTCGATCGTTTCCGAGCGTGTCAGCCCGAATCTCTGGCAACCCAAAGGTGGAATCACCACACGATTGCTCAAACCGTCACCGGAACCGGCGGACACGCCCGTTAAACGATTGATCCAGTTACGCAACATGGCACGCGATTTCAAAGCACGGAGCGTTGACGAACGGGGCGAACAGTGGGAACTGCGTTTGCTGCCCCAACCGCTTTACCGATACGAAGCAACGACCGGCGATATCTTCGACGGAGCGGTCTTTGCTTTCGTAACCAGTGCCGGGACCGATCCCGAAATTGCACTGAAGATTGAGGCAACGCGTGCCGTCAGCAAACCGTCTGAATGGCGGTTTGCCGCCGCCAGATTCTCTGACCTGAACCTGTACCTCCGTTACCAGGACCAGGAAGTTTGGCAGATGGTTCGCAATCACGACAACGAATTCGACCGAAACCGTGACGAAACATTCCGGTTCTATCGCGACCGGGTCGTCGACGAAGTGGTCGGTGCCACTGAAGAACCAAAGAAAGCGGCTGGCAATTGAAAGCGGAGAATCCGGCAAGGACCGGCGCATCATTTAATGCCGGAACCAATGCGCCTGAAACTGGCTGAATCGCTCAAGGATGTCCGCGACTTCAGCAACTGGCAAAAGTTCCCAATACTAATTCACCAAAATCGTCGGGTCTGATTCGAGGTCGGGTTTCGGTGCGTGCGGATAATCGACGGGACGATATTTGATGGCGAGTTCCGGGGTCATCAGCTTTTCGTGATTCCGCAATTTCGAAGTCAAAGCACGATCCAGAATTCCGCTCGTCAATAACACTCGTTCAACCGGGTAGCTCGGACGGCCCGTATGGATCATTCGTTCAATCCCCTTCAGCAAGTACGCGAAGTGTGGATAGTAGGGCAGCGGTCGCTCTTCAAATCGTGTTGCGAGCGGAGCCGACTCGCCCCTGAGTTTCAACGCGACGGACGTTCCCCCGCCGGTATCGGGCAGCATGAACAACGCCCCTTGGAATCCGTCGTTGTACTCGAATGAAAAGAGCGCCGATTGCTCTGACGTTTTCGGATCGCCAGTTCGATCGGGGATCGCTGCCAGTGCCGCTTCAAACAGACTTTTTCTGACGGGGTCTGCGTCAAGCGTCTGCCACAACGATTCACCTTGCAGGCACTGCACTGATTTGACACCTG
>JANXOO010000694.1 GCA_025353525.1 Schlesneria sp.
GCTGAAGGCGCAGATCGCAAAATCGCAGGACGCGCACGGCACCAGCCTGGACAGCCTGCCTGTGATGAACGGCGTGGACAGTTTGCGCGACATGCAACTGATTGTGAATGCCGGAAGCGGCTTTCCCGGCACGAAGGAATGGGTGCAATACGCGGGAACTCCACACAAGATCCCGTTGGCGGCCGGTTGTACGGGAGTTCAGTCGTCACAAATGTTTCCCTATTACCCTGACCAGTTGCTGGGACTGGTGACCGGCATTCGCGGAGCCAACGAATACGAGTCGATGCTCGCGTCGAATTATCCGGTTCCCTATGCAGAAATGAGTAAACGTCCGGCCAGTTTGCGAGGCGGACCACAGCGTTGGGCTCATCGGCTGATGATTGCGATGATTGTGCTGGGAAATGGAATCCATCTGGCGAACCGGTATCGAAGGAGTTCGCATTCATGAATCGCGAAACGATTATCTGGAGTCTGCTATTCGTCTCCGGAGCCCTTTTCGTAGGCTGGCGAGCGACATTTTCTGAACGGGGAGTCGCCCGGCAGTTTGTCGTTCCTGTCAAAGTCACGGGGCAAGTCGAGTTAACAGCGAATTCCGGTCTTCAGGGTGCCAACGATGCTGAATCGGTCTCAGTACCAGACGGGGCCGAACCAGGGCCCGAGGAAATACCGGTCGATGAAAAAGAGGGCGATGAAAAAGGGGGACAGGCACCAGGAATACGCCCGGCGCGCCGGGGTCCCGGTTTTTCAGCCGGTCGCCTTACGGTGGTGAAGTACGACAAGGCCGAACGCGGAGATGTGGGAGCGATCCCGAGTTGGTCGCGAACGGTTGGTATCTGGGTCGCATCGCTGCTGACGCTTTGTGTTTTCTCCTATGTCTACCGCGACAACGTCTTTTACAAATTCGCAGAATCGATCATCGTCGGTGTATCAGCGGGATATTGGATTGTGCTCTATTTTTGGGAAGTTCTGGTCGCGAAAGTGCTGGTTAAACTGGCGCCGGATGTTGCCCGTTATGCATTTCTGCCGGATATCCCCGCTGAGACAAAACCGGATTACCTTTACATCGTTCCAGTCGTTCTGGGTTGCATGGTCTTCTGCCGCCTGGTTCCAAAATATTCGTGGCTCGGTCGCTGGCCGCTCGCGTTTGCAGTCGGTACAACAGCGGGATTGAAGCTGTTTCTATACCTCAACGCCGATTTCGTGTTGCAGATCCGCAGCACGATTCTTCCATTGATCGTTTTTACGATGAGTGATTCGGGAACCCGTGAGTTCGACTGGAAGCAATCGGTTCAAAATCTTGTTATGGTATTGAGCGTTTTGTCGAGTTTGACCTACTTTTATTTCTCGGTGGAGCACAAAGGCTGGATCGGTCGCATTTCGCGGATCGGAGTTCGGGTGCTGATGATGAGCTTCGGAGCATCTTTCGCGTTGACCGTGATGGGCCGCATCACGCTTCTCACGATGCGATTGCAGTTTTTGTTCGACGAATGGCTGGGTCTCGTCAAAATGTAGGCTGGCTGCCAGGCCGAATCAGGAAGATTTTCAGGAAACGAGAGAGTCGGAAGAGCGAGGCTTCTGACGAGCCGTACCGCTCGATGCAGTGATGCGTCGGCATGGCAATGTGGCGATGACTGTTTTGAGGTTCGGCAGTGACTTCGCTCGTCTGCCGAATCACTTTTTTTCAGAGAACACTACGAAGGATGACCGATCATGAAGGCGATTGAAGCGATCAAAATGTCGATCGAAACGGGAAAGATGATTTCGACCGGATACCTTGGCGATCTGACCGACGCCGAGATGATGAAGCGGCCGTGTGCCGGCTGCAATCACATCAACTGGCAAGTCGGCCACTTGATTGCGAGCGAACACAGTATGATCGAAGGTGTTGCTCCCGGCTCGATGCCGGCATTGCCGGCAGGATTCGCGGAAAAGTACGCGAAGGAGACTTCAACAAGCGACAAGCAAGGCGATTTCCTGACGAAGTCGCAACTGATGGCCACCTTCGAGGCGACCCGATCCGGGACACTCGCCGCACTCGCCAAAATGAGCGACGCTGATCTCGACAAGCCAACGGGAGTGGAATACGCACCCACCGTCGGTTCGATGTTCGACATGCAAGGAGCACACTGGCTGATGCACGCAGGCCAATGGGCCGTCGTCCGCCGCCAATGTGGCCGACCACCACTGTTCTAACGGA
>JANXOO010000717.1 GCA_025353525.1 Schlesneria sp.
AAAAACGATTTGACAATTGCATCACAGCGTTGCCCCTCAGGGCCTGGTGGCCTGGTTTTTACAGAAACCTGGTGCGACGCTTCGCGGCAAGGTCGCTTCGCTCTGCCCCAGGCTGATCTGTGAGAGCCCTTCAGGCGATGGAGTGAGCCAGAAATGAGAGCAGATCGCTGTGGCTGGACCGATTACTGCAGCTCGGTACCGAAACGCCGCTGTTTTCGCTTGAGATCGTCGCCTTTCAATTCCCGACACATTCAGAATTCGCCCTCTCTGAACAAAACCAACACTGCGATTGCTGTCTTTCACACATAATAGAACGCGGAACAAGCGATTCGTGAACTTGAAATTCGATGCGGTGGAAACGGCGGTCACAAGAGGCAGGATTCGACCACCGCATAATCAAAACCCCTGACATCAACAAGCTGCGGAAAATTCTTTCGGTTGTCACGGTCAATACAAGGAAACCAATCGATGCCAACAACGCTTCACAGGCGGCGAGTTTTGATCGTCGATGACAACCGGGATGGTGCCGACGCGATGGGGTTGCTCGTTGAGCAACTTGGCCATCAAGTTCACGTGACGTATAGCGGGGCACAAGCGCTCGGCGTCGCTTCAGTGTTTCGGCCAGATGTGTTGCTGGTCGATTTGGTCATGCCCGACATGGATGGCTGTCGACTCGCCACAGAGATCCGCAAAACATCAGGATTTGCCAAAACGAAAATCGTAGCGATTACTGGCCATAAAGACCCGGAAAACGCCGCATTGGCGATGAAGGCTGGTTTCGATACTTTGCTCGTAAAGCCCGCAACCCTGGATCAGATCAAGTCCGTTGTGAGCGACGTCGCAATTGATGCAGTCGGACATTCATCAATGCGGCCACGCGAGCGTGGAAGTTTCGACGGACCGGGAAGATTACCGATCGAAAAAGCGAGACGGATCAGAAGTGAACGACTTTCAAAAGCGCTCACGCAATCCGAAAGTGAAGCCGCGATTTGCGGGGGAATTACCGGATTTCAAGAAGAGTATCTGGGAAGAAGGTCCGAGCAGATTCGTGCCCATTTTGTCGACGACCTGTTGGTGGTTCGCGTTACTGGCACATTGACTCATGCCGAACAACAACTTGGTAATTCCGCTTCGCCGAAAAATGGTCGGGATTTGATCAAGCAAGTCCGAAAGCAGCTTCTCGAAATGGGGCGTCCAATGTTGGAATCGCTGGTCCACGAGGTGGCCGGCGTCAAAGCTCTGAGCATGCATCATGACATCAGTACGGTCACCGGAGAAGAAGTGATTCTGTTCTCGTTGGTTGATGCACCCCGTTTCGGATCGTGACAGAGACACAGTTCTTCTCGTTGAATGAATATTTGACAGAAAGGATCGCCGTCAAGTCAGGGCAATCGAGCGTCGAAGAGACGAATTGATTATTGCTACGTGCAGCGATTCCGAAGAGAGGTGTCTTCACTGTCGACACCCTGCATATCCAGAAAGATCAACATGATTTCAAAAAGTCCGATGGTCGAAGATATTCAAAACTACGCCCAAAACATCGTTGACACAGTGCGCGAGCCGCTTTTGATCCTCGACGCCACATTGCGCGTCCGATCTGCCAATCGCGCCTTCTACCAGACGTTTCACGTCTCGTCCCAGGAAACTGAGGGTCGTCTCATATACGAATTGGGCAATGGTCAATGGGACATCCCCGATTTACGGACCCTGCTCGAGGATATCGTCCCCAAGAGTTCGGTCTTCGACGATTTTGAACTCGACCACACGTTTCCAATCATTGGTCGCCGGGTGATGCTACTCAATGCGCGCAAGCTCGCCGCAGGCCAGCACGGTGAGCTGCTGGTTTTGGCCATGGAAGACGTGACCGCGCGCAAACAGGCGGAACAAAGGTTATTGAAGGACGGCGCGTTGCAGATCGCGATTTTTAACAGCGCCAACTTCTCCAGCATCGCAACCGATGAGAAGGGAGTCATCCAAATCTTCAATGTCGGTGCAGAACGGATGCTGGGTTATACGGCCGCCGAAGTGATGAATAAGATTACCCCGGCCGACATCTCCGATTCACAAGAAGTGATCGCGCGAGCGAAGGCTTTGAGTTCTGAACTTGGAACGATCATCACACCGGGATTTGAAGCCCTGGTTTTCAAAGCGTCACGCGGGATCGAGGATATCTATGAATTGACCTACATCCGCAAAGATGGCAGTCGCTTTCCCGCGATCGTTTCAGTGACGGCGCTACGGGACCCCGAGGGGCGAATCATCGGCTATTTGCTAATCGGTACGGACAATACCGCACGCAAACAAGTCGAAGCCGAGCGATTGCTGCTTGATCAACGAGTGCGAGATCAACAATTTTACACCCGCTCGCTCATTGAATCGAACATTGATGCACTGATTACCACTGATCCACGCGGGATCATCACCGATGTCAACAAGCAAATGGAATCGCTGACTGGATGCACGCGCGACGAATTGAGCGGCGCGCCGTTCAAAGACTACTTCACCGACCCCCAACGAGCGGAGGCAGGCATTAAGCTGGTGCTGGGCGAGAGCAAAGTCACGGACTACGAACTCACTGCACGTGCCAGGGATGGCAAGGAAACCGTTGTGTCCTACAATGCGACAACGTTTCATGACCGTGATCGAAAGCTTCAGGGAGTTTTCGCTGCGGCCCGCGATGTCACTGAGCGGAAACGGTACGAGCAATCCTTGCAGCAGGCCAATCGCGCCAAGAGTGTTTTTCTTGCGAACATGTCTCACGAAATAAGAACACCCATGAACGCGATTCTGGGTTTCTCTCAACTGATGCTACGCGATCAGCATCTCACCCAACAGCAATGCCAGTACCTGGGAACAATCAATCGTAGCGGCGAGCATCTTCTGGCCCTGATCAATGATATACTTGAAATGTCCAAGATCGAGGCGGGGCGCACGACACTGAATCTTTCGACATTCGACCTGCCCGTGCTGCTGAGCGATCTGGAGATGATGTTCCGGGTCAGGACAAATGAGAAAAGGCTCTCGTTCTCGGTCGAAATGAT
>JANXOO010000744.1 GCA_025353525.1 Schlesneria sp.
AGGATGTTTCGCACCGTTTGCCGGCTGATCTTCTTGATGCCGAGCTTCCGGAGTTCTCCGATGATCCGCGTGTAGCCGAAGCCGGTTGTCTTGGCGATCTCGATGACCAGTTCCCGGATTTCACGGGGCTTGCGTTGTCCCCCTTTGGGGTTGGCCTTCTTCTTGCCACCATTCTCATCGCGACACCAACGATAGAACGTGGCCGCCGAGACGATGGTGATTAGTTCTTCGATGGCCCGCCCCAGTGTCTTGCCGAACTCCAACAAACGCTGACGCTCTTCCAGCTTCGTGTGAATCTCACCCGGAATTCGGGCTCGAAGAATCTTGTTCTCTTCTTTCAGGAACTGAACATACTTGGCCAGCTCGCGGTCAGTTCCGGATGCGATCAGGGCCAGCAGGGGGTGGAAAAGTTTGGCCATCGGAGTATTGTCACAACTTCAGATTATGGAACGGATTTCACATTGGTTGTACCCCGCTTCCATCCGGAAAAAACGCACCGGTGCCTGCAATTTTCCAAGCCGTTGAGAACCCGTTTCTCGATGCCTTCATAGGCTTCGTAAACGGTCCAGTTGAGCAGGGTCAGGGGGCAGAAGGCCCCAGATCAAAACCGGGTACAGTTTCAGAAAGTGTACCCGGTTTTTGGCAGATCACGACTTTCTTCGAGTAAACCCTGATTCTCGATATCCCTGTTTTTCAGGGATTCGCAGCCTATCCGCGTTCTATACGAAATGCGTCATGGCACTACGGAACCGAAGCCTCAGACTCGCTCGAAGCCTCCACTCGATACTTCGTGATGCGATTTTCGTACTGCCCAGCGTCACCACTCCGACTTTCCGCCGATGACTTGCAACGATTTGCAAGACATGCAAAAGCCCGCCTTACCCTATAATTACAGGGCTTTCAAGCGGGTTATCGACTCAGCAACGTCCCTCGCGACGTAACCAAAGGATCTGAGCCGCTTTTACTCAGCTTCCTCCTCAGCAGGTGCGGACATCAGGTCGATCGCCGTTGGCGAAAGCTGAGTTCCGCGCTGCAGGGAATTTTTCACCAGCCTCAACGCGACTAATTTCGAGATGATCGATTCAACTTTTGAACCCAAATCCGGAAGTCGAAGTTCCAGATCCTGAATGAGCAATACTTCGTTGGGATTGTGGGCTAAAAACATCAACAGATTGAGACAATCAACACGATTGAACCCCGAGCTTTCCGGCAACGCGTCCTTAAAAGCCTGACGAACCCTGCCCCAATCTCTTTTCCCTGATTTTCCCATATCGCGTTCCCAAGCATTTCCTACGTCCGACCCGATCAACATTCCTGTACAATTTGATTGCGCCCGGATGTTATGCGAACGTCCAGCAAGGAACCACACGCTCGCATGCGGGAGGAACCCGAAAACCGGATTTACCCGCGAAATGTGGTCGAGGGGAACAGCGAGTATCGTCAAGATCGACACGATTGTTGACCTGCTGCGGGTACTGCACGAAAAGATGCCGACTGGCGGACAGATTCTGACTGACGGTATCGTTGATCGTTTCCATACGGCCCGTTCCCTTCGACTCACCTTTGGTTTGCATCATATCTATCGGACCGGTCAGCAAGTGCAGCGTATGCTGGAATCTGTCGGCTTCCACATGGACCGAAAATATGAGGAACCGTTTGGGATCTATCCGATTCTGATAGCGACCCGTTAACACACTTGAAGCTGGCGGTGACAGTCTGAATTCGTATGCCACGGACAAGTTGGAAGCGCAGCAACATTAGCAGGCGCGCCGGATTGCACGTTCAAACAACAGCCAATTGTGCCCCCGCCTGGAGTCGTCGGGCAATCAACTCGGCAACAGTTTGGGGTGTCTTGAACGCCTCGGGAGTGAGATCGGCAGAACCTGGCCGCACTTGGAATTCGATTTCGATAAAGACCAACAGGTCCATCATCGTCAATGAATCAATGGCACCCGCTTCGAGCAAGTCGGTACCGGCAACCAACGACTCATGACCCGTTACCGACCGCAGAAATTCAATCAGTCGGCGTTAAATTGAAATGTCATTTTTCATGGATCAAATTCCTGGTGAGATGATCGTGTCGGTTCAAGCAAGTGTATGAGGGTTTAGCCTTTTCGGCCCATCGCTGCAGCCGAGGACGATCGATCCGGTAAGCCGAATTCAATGGGAATTCGTCCACAAGCTGAAACGATTCGGGCACCAACTGACGCGACAGCTCGGCGCGGCACCGAGCGACCATTTCCGAAAGCGCCAATTCGTGACATGAAACATCAGGACGAACATACAAGACCAGCCGCGACCCCAAGTCTGGCAAGTCGCACGGCACCGCGACCGCCTGGGTGGCGGCTAGTCGCTCGACCGCAAAATCGACAAGATCGGCAGGTTGCACCCGAAAACCGGCAATCTTGACAAATGCACTGCTGCGTCCGTGGAGAGCGATCCATCTCGCGCTGTCCCGAGATGCCAGATCGCCGGTGTGCAACCATCTCGAGCGAATTCTATTTGCCGTTGCAATAGCATCCCGCCAGTATCCCAACATGCAGCATGATTTCGCCGTAACTGCCGGTGAATCGGCACTTTGCTCGGCAACGGACTCGAACAGCCGGGCCAGATGGGTCACATCATTTTGGAATCGTGGCAGTTCGTATCCCATTGCGCCAACGCCCTTTGAACTGCGGTTCCCTGGGCCGCCTTCCAGGATGATTGCGATTGGGTCATGAACTGACATCGATCAACCGTTAACATCCTGTGATGTTGGCATTTGTTTGCAATTTGCCAGGCCCAACATCGACTTACCTCACTTTTTTTTCCAAGACCGCAGAACCACATTTCGACGGCGAAACGGCACGTTCATGCGGGAAAAATCCTGGACTTGATTGGTAACAAATGCCGGGTGTCGGAACTCGACAAATATCAATCCATCCTGTCTATCTTAACAACAGGTGTCAATTTGATTTATCCTGGTCGTTGTAGTTCATTAAACGTCTTTCTTCCGCTTTATTCCATTTTACCCCAAAGTCGAATCTCACAATTTGCCTGATATACGCGGCTGCGACGACGATTTCAGTTGAGTGGTCAAACCGCTGATTTTGAGTGTGGAGTTGCAAATTTCAGGGGGCCGCGTGGAGATTCGCAAATTCCACTCGAATGGGAATGGCCATTTGCCGCTTATAGTGCAGTTCGCCAGCGGTGGGCCTCCCTCTTTCCTCCGCCAATTTCTGTGCATATATCACTGCCAATGCTGACGGGATGACATGGTCGCTGCATGAGCACCGAGGCGCGCTGTTCCGCTGTGCGGCATTAGAATTTTGAAGATTTTCAGCAGGTCGCCCGTGCGGTCATCTCGGAATTGCATCCCAGCGTTTCAGCACAAACGCCTCGTAACAAGGTCGCAGACAACGTCTGCACGTCGACTCAATTCCCGCCTCAATACACGAACGCACCTCGGTACCAACTGTCGTTTACCAAGTCACCCCGCCGCGAATTATTTTTCATTGAAATGTCGCTCCGCAAGCGGGTGGCGAAGCGCCGATCTTCGATTTTCGCAACGCCGATTCGGCAATGACTTGTAGAGTGCGAGAACGCGTCACTTCACCCCGATTTGAAAGTTCGATTTCGGAATCACGACATCGCTTCACTGGAAAGCGACTCGAAGCAAGCGTTGCTATCTGACATGTATGACATACTCGGGATTCGTCCGCTCAAAAAACGCGGAACATGATGGACCTTGAGAACTTGAAGCAGTTTTCAGAGACGCATTTTCCCACCGGACCAGAAGCACTCGCCCCGAAACCTGCGATCAAAGTCGTGGAAAGCCCTCTCACGTGCTGCGATGGTTGGGTTCTTTTAAAACTCGCAGAGCACAACAATTCGGCTCAACAGCCGCAACGCTCGCAGTCGCAACGCTCGCAGTCGCGTACGGTTCACACTTGCTCACGAATTCGCACTCCTGCTCCTCGGTATCTCTACCGTTGTCGGAGAATCAATTGAAATGAGGCGAGATTCAATCAGTTTGCGAAGATATCGGCTGGAACGACTGGGACACGGCGCATTTGTCCGGCGCAGGCGCAAAGCCTTTCAGTTGATTTGGGCACCGGGAGGTCAGTAACGCATCAGTTCAGCCGGATTGAGGATCTTCAACGATTGCGGTAATGTAATTGGTCTCCTCCACAAAATGACCCATAAGGATCGGATCTATGCGATTGAAAGCCGTCCTGTTCGCCACACTCGTTTTGACGCCGCTGTTCTCGTTGATCGCCTCCGACAAAGAGTTGGCCGACAAAACTCTGGTGAGTTGGGTCACAGTGGCCAATCTGCAGCAACGGGCTGGCAGCATCCTGACGATCGACGACAATGCACGGCACTTTGATGGCATCGTCTTTGGCGAACTCTCACCGGGCAAATGGATGGCGGGCAGCGAATTTTTCTTGCGCACGCAAAAGCAACAAGAGGCGTGGCCGATGGAAACGGCTGACGCCAAAACACTGGTTCAGATAGCGATCGTCTATCGTGGCATGACCGTGACGACTTATCGAAACGGCGTGCAATACTCACAGCATCGGATTTCGCAGGCTCAGCCGTTTGGAACTGGCAGCGTCATCATTATCGGGCCCCGGCATTTCGCCAACAATCAGTTCTTTGCCGGTCAGGTCGACGACGCACGGATCTACGATGTGCCGCTGTCGGTCGACCAGATCGTTGCGTTGCAACCGAATAAAGAAAGCGAGATCAAGCCGTGGGCGTGGTGGACTTTCGAAGATTCGTCCGTTCGCGAACGAACTGGACGATTCCCCCAGATACGATTGACGGGCGGTGTGACGGTCGAAGGTGGCCGGTTGATCCTGAACGGTGAAGGCGGACTCTTCGCGGCGATTGATGCCGAAACGGCTGATGCGATCGCCACTTTACCTGCCGCACCAGCGCGACCGGTTCCACAAGTTGGCATGGTGTTGAATTACCATCTGATGCATCCCGGAGGTGACAGCCTGCCGGGTGATCCGAACGCGGCGTATTGCCTCGATGGCGTCTATCACTTGCATTACATCCTGGCACACCCGTGGAAGGGCCGAACATCGTTCTCGTTCGTCCATGTCACCAGTCCCGACATGCTGCACTGGACGTGGCAGACGACAAAATTGCAACCGTCGTTCACGGGGCATGGAATGTTCAGTGGTACCGGTTTCATCACGAAAGACGGCAAGCCCGCAGTGATCTATCACGGCGAGGCTTCCGGACGGAATCAGATCGCCATCGCCAAAGACAACAAGTTATCTGCCTGGGACAAGCCATTTCCCGTCGCCGTCAGGAATGCGGACGGAACCGAAGCCAACATTCAACACTGGGATCCGGATTGTTTCCTGATCGACGATTCGTATTACTCAATTTCAGGTGGCGAGAATCCACCGCTGTTGAAATCACAAGATCTGAAAACCTGGACGCGCGTCGGCAACTTTTTACAAAATGATCTGCCCGATGTTGCTCGCGGTGAAGACATCTCGTGCCCGAACTTCTTCCGACTGGGCGACAAATGGATGTTGTTGTGTATCAGCCATGACCTGGGTTGTCGCTATTACCTGGGTGACTGGGACGCCAGGGCCGAACAGTTCGTGCCGCAGAAACATGGACGCATGAACTGGCGCCGCGAAAGCCAAAGTCTGTTCAGCCGTAATTCGTGGCGTGCCGACTTTTTTGCTCCGGAAAGCGTGCTAACGCAGGATGGCCGACGAGTGATGTGGGCCTGGTGCGCGACACTCGATCGCAACGACGGTGCGATGAGTCACTACACGATCCAATCGATGCCGCGCGAATTAAGTCTTTCTGCGGACGGGCAACTTCGAATCAGGCCGCTCCGCGAACTTGAAGGACAGCGATTCGACCAGATAACACTGAACGATGTCTAGCTCGGCAATCCCGCTAACGAATTGCGTTCCGATCGCAGCGCACCGGGAAAGAAAATTGCGCAACTGGGCAGTGATGCGTCTGAGATCCGAATTCGCATCGCACGTGATCAAGCCGAACGAAAACTGTTTGGCTTCACGCTGTTCCCGGATGGAAAGGGAGGTGGCTTGCCGATCGTCTTCCGCCCCGAAACCGGATCCCTGCGCGTCGGATCGACCGAAGCGCCATTCGCAATTGGCGACCTGCCGAAGGGTGAGGACATCGACTTGCGAATCTTTGTCGATCGTTACGTTGTCGAAGTGTTCGTCAACGATCGTCAGGCGGTCATCGCGAATCATGCTGATTATCAGAACAACCTCGACCTGATCGGATTTACCGTCGGTGCACCAACAGTCATTAAGCAAGTCGATCTCTGGAAAATCAAGCCGACGAACGAAGGCTTCTTTGCAGCACAAAAACAGCGCATTTGGGAACCAGAAACGAAGTGATCGGATACGATCGGCACTGACCTGACTGACAGGCGACGACACCTGTAATCGTGACGAATCCGACCAGCGAAAACACAACTGGAAACAGCCAGCGGTTGTCCTCGTCGCACGCGATTCGGCGTGAGACTCTTTGACACGAAAATTCAGGCGAGCGGGCGCGGATTCCCGGTTTTTCGTCGGCCGGGATTTTCAAGTAAATCAATAGACGCCGGGGTCGGTGGAGCGCATCAGACGTGTTTGCAATGCGCTGCTGTTCATTTGGAGGCGAGTACACCCGCAGTCCGATTGTGTCAGCGAAGGCAGGTACCTGTCCAGAAGTCCGGATCAGTCGCTGTTGTCACTCGCATTATGGAGTCATATGACTGTTTTTCACCCTTCCTCGTTTGCTATGCTGACAAACGAACACAAACTTGCTTATGTCATCGAGGGCGATCAATGAATCGAAGACGTATGTCCTTGAACTGCATTATTGGCCGATTTCTCGTGAGACAAGTCGCAACAGCGAAACGTCGCCGCATACATCGGGTATTCGTGATCGCCGTTATGACGGCGAGTCTGGTCACGACCTTTGCTTGTGCACAGGTGTCGTATCCGATGGTCATGAGCCTTAAGCCGGTTGCTATTCAAATCGGAGCGACAACCGAATGTGAAGTGAATTCGCGGTACACAATGCTGGGTGCCTATCAGGTGACCGTGGGCGGAACCGGTCTGTCGGCAGAAATTGTCGCACCGGATTTGCCTCCTCTGAAACCAGGTGAAAAGCCGAAAGAAGTCACCAAACTGAAGATCCGCTTCAGTGCTGCTGCCGATGCGCTTCCCGGAGTTCGCGAATTCCGCCTGGCGACACCCAATGGTGCCAGTACGATCGGACAACTCGTCGTCGTTCGCGATCCGGTCATTTTCGAAGCGGCCGAAAATGGCGAGCCGAACAAGGCGCAGGTCGTGTCGCTTCCTGCGGTGCTTTGCGGGGTCATTGAAAAGGCCGAGGATGTCGATTTCTGGAAGTTTCCTGCCAGTGCGGGTCAATCGATTTCGTTTCACGTTCGGTGCCAGCGGTTGCAGGACAAAATTCATGATTTGCAATTTCACGCTGACCCGATTCTGTTTTTAAGAGACACCGCAGGAAGCGTGCTGTCGATGTCAGATAATGGATTCTTTGCCGACCCCTTCCTCACATATTCCTTTGATCGTGCAGGAGAATACCTGCTCGAAATCCGGGATGTCCGGTTTCAAGGGAATGTCGACTGGACCTATTCCATCGAAGCAAATTCTCGACCGTTTGTTCTGGGTGCATTTCCCAAGGCGGTGAAAGCAGGCACTGACAACCCTGTGGAACTCAGCGGGATCGGGCTTCCGAACGGCACCACAGGAATCTTGCGGTTGCCAGTCGATACCCCATCGGGATTGGCGCAGGTTCCCGTGCAGACGGGCGATCAGACGACGAACCCGGTGGGAGTTTTTGTGACGGATCTGCCGATACTGGTCGAACCGGCGGGGGACAATAATTCTGCAACCACCGCAGTTCCATTTGAAGTGCCGCAAGTGATTGCAGGCCGAATCGATGTCGCGGCGGATCTCGATTGTTATTCGTTCGTTGCGAAAAAAGGAGAGACATATTCCTTTGAGGTGATCGCCCGGCGACAGATGTCGAATCTCGATTCGTTTCTCAGAATCCTGAACGAACAGGGGCAACCTTTACGAGAAGACGATGACGGACGATTCGGGCGACTGACACACGCCGATACATGGCTGGAAGGGTGGGAAGCACCTGCCGATGGAAAATATATTGTCGAGATTCGAGATGGTTTATTGAGGGGAGGGCCGGGGTTCGAATACGCGCTCCAGGTGACTCGAACTCGTCCGTATTTCACGCTTGAAGTCGATACGGATAAAACACAATTGACCCCCGGCACGTTCGGTGCGATCTTTGTTCGCGCGGTGCGAAAACACGGATTCACAGGCGAAGTGCAACTGCATATCGATAGCCTGCCACCAGGAGTGATTGCCACATGTGGACGAGTGCTTGCCGGCAAGGGGCTTGACGGTTGCATCGGATTATTCGCACCGGCAGGCCTCAAACCAATGGCGGCTGATGTCCGTATTTGGGGGACGGCGCGACACGCAGGATCGGCGGGGTCAGACGATGTCGAACTCGTTGCCAACGCAGTCCCGTATCAGGAATACTATTCGCCGGGCGGAGGACGCGGGCATTATCCGGTTGACTCGCATACGGTTGCTGTCGGAACCAGCGCTGATTTGCTGGCCGTCAAACTGAGTGAAACGGAAATCCGGCTAAAACCTGGTGAATCGAAGAAGATTCTGATCACTCTGGAACGGGCAAAGGATATCAACGCCAACGTAACGCTCGACTTTATGTATCGGCATCTTGAACAAGTCTACGCCAACAGTCTTCCTGACGGAGTGACGATGGACGGGAACCAGAGCAAAACATTACTGACAGGGACCGACAGTGAAGGCTTCATTACGCTGAAGGCCGACAGTTCGGCGGCACCTGTCGAGCGGCAAGTGACTGCCGTGATGGCCAATTTCGCGATAAACTTCGTGATGAAGGCTACTTATTCCAGTCCGCCTGTCTTTGTCACAGTCGAAAAACAAGGCCATTCAGGAGCGAATCGTTGAATATACTTTTTGGCAGGACTCGAGTCCGAATCGGGGCGCGCCGAAGCGGCGATGTCCTTCACAAAAGGCGACCGGCAGGAAAGGAAATGCCAGTCGCTGAAAAAGGAGGACAGGCACCAGGAAGACTCGGAGCCAGTTCCCCTTTTTCATCTGTTCAGTGCCCCGGTTTCCGGTGGGTCTGTCGCGGCATTTACAGCGTGCTGATTGTCGTCATGGCAATTGGAAATGTTGTTTCTGCACAAGAACCGAAGCCGAATGTCATCCTGATCCTTGTCGATGATCTCGGATGGGCTGACACCGGTTGTTATGGCAGCAAATTCCACAAGACGCCAAATATCGATCGGCTGGCGGCAGAGGGAATGCGGTTCACTCAGGCGTATGCCGCAGCCCCTGTCGGGTCCCCGTCGCGTGCCGCCATTCTGACCGGTCGTTACCCTCAACGGTCGGGAATCACAATCTCTGTTGTCAGCGACGCCAAAGATCCGAACCACCGGTTGGTCCAGCCAGAAGTTGCCCGGCAATTGCCTCTGTCCGAAGTGACGATTGCAGAAATACTCAGCCCGGCAGGCTATGCAACCGCTTCGATCGGGAAATGGAACCTGGGTGGACAGGGGTTCGGACCGAAGGAACAAGGCTTTGAATACAGTATTGCCGGAATCGATGTGACGGGACCAACCTATCGG
>JANXOO010000748.1 GCA_025353525.1 Schlesneria sp.
CGTTTCTCACAGACATCGACATGGGGATCTTCACGGCGAATCTCGATCCCGGAAAATGCATCTATTCGACTTCCGAAAGCACACGCATTTCGCACCACCACTTCCACGACATCGTCGTGTCCGAGTTCGTCAGGGGACTTGGCGACCTGAAGCTGAAGGTGCCCAGGCGACCGATGCTCGCCAGACCCAAAGGGACTGAAGCGAAGTTCGTGTTAAAGCCCGATGCCAAAATTACAAATGCCAGACTGTTTGCTCGCGTCAATGATTTGCTCGATGAATCGATGATCGTGATCGCGGATGTTGGCGATTGCTTGTTCGGTGCAGCAGACCTGACAATTTACAAGAAAACCGAATTCATCAGTCCGGCATATTACACGTCAATGGGATTCGCGATTCCGGCCTCGATCGGCGTCAACGTTGCGGCACCCGATCGCCGCCCGATCGTGCTGGTGGGTGATGGAGCGTTCCAGATGACCTGCATGGAATTGTCAACGGCAGTCCGCCACGGCTTCAATCCGATCGTGATCGTGTTGAACAACAAGGGGTACACCACAGAGCGGTTCCTGCTAGACGGTCCATTCAACGATATTCTGAACTGGAATTACCACAGGATGCCCGATCTTCTGGGAGGCGGTTGGGGATTTGAAGTTCACACTGAAGGAGACCTGGATCAGGCATTAAATGCCGCGCTGGCCAACAAGGACACCTTCAGCATTCTGAACGTCCACCTGAAACCCGACGATATCAGCCAGGCTCTGAAACGCCTCGCAGAAGGCATGTCGAAGCGACTCTGACAAAGTTCAACGCCGGAGTTTTTCAAAGCAGACATACGACGTTACTGATCGAGACTCGTGTTGAACGCCGTTTGTAGGCCACGATCAGTACGCCCACCGCGAGGCAAGTAATCATTGGCGGTCCGGGACTGGTTCTTTTAATTGGCGAGAGGCAAATGGTACTGCTGCCGAATTTACGAATAAAACTGGCACCATTCCAAAAAGTCTTGCATGCAACGCTTTACCAGTTCGTAAGCGGCTACCAAACGAAGAGTCAAAGATGGAATCGCAGTACGAAGACGTTGTCAATTCGTGTAATGGCGATCTCGTGATGTGGGTCGATTGGGGGTCAACTTTGCATTTGAAATGCGTCAC
>JANXOO010000791.1 GCA_025353525.1 Schlesneria sp.
CAGGTGCGGTGCCACAGAATCGAAATCGGAGTTCGCCACAGTCCTTCTTTGAGAAACCCGATCGCCCGTTCTTTCGAGACGTCATTGGCCTGTACGAGATGGAGATAGCGTTCCAGCAGCGATCCGTCGTTCGGATTTCTCTTCAAATGCCCCTCGGCAAAGTTCAGTATCACAGACGGGTCCTCCAGATTCCGAAACCTGATAAGGACGTTTGCCGGAGTTCGCGGCTCGATTCCAACCTGAATCTTTGTGATAACAGAACTCCTGTTTTCAACTTTGATGGATTGGGGCGCATTCTCGAACAGATGGTCAACGTGCGGAACGAAGTTTAATTCCTGTTCATCCAGGAATTCAGTCGTTCCCTCTTTAGGAACGGCGGAGTAGTGAATCGTACTTTTCACCACGCTGGCCAACCCCTCGAGATTAAAAATCCACGTCGGACTGTACGTCCAGCGAGACCAATACCCCGAACGAAGGGTGATCTCTTCCACTTTGGTCATCGGACCGGCAATGGTGATTTTGTGAACCCCTTCCGCTACTGAAAACGGCGATTTTGCCGAGACTTCAACCGACGGTGCGCCATCGAGCGACACTTGAATCGGTTGAGCGAACCCGTTGAGGACGTAAAGTGTCCGATGTGTCCGTTGGTACTCGTTCATGATTGCCATGCCGACCGTAAACAGCACGGCCGCCAGTGATCCGAAGATCGCCCACCGCACCCATGGGGCCTGCGAATCATCTTTTGCAATAAGTCTGCGAACGGAAAACGACTTTTCGGGCAGCATCGAGTTCGTCTGAGCCAATGCTTTTTCTGATTTTGCGACAAACTTGCGAAAGGCGTATTGTTCTCCCACCGACGGGACTTCATTGACCAGGTGCCGGCAGATTTCCGTGACTCGTTCGTGATTTCCCTGCTTTTGGTACGACTGGGCCAGTGTTTCGAGCATCCCGAGATTGAACGATTGCCCCGCGCCAGATTGACGCAGAAAGTCGAGAAGCTGATACGCGTCCTCAAGCTCGTTTTTCTGGATCTGCCGCCAGGCCATTGCGACCCGGACTTCCGGTAGATCGCGATTGCGTTCAAACGCCTGTTCGTAGAGAGGAGTGGCGTCTGACCAGCGTCCCATCTGTTCCAGGTGAGATGCGAATCCCGATCGAAGTTCCGCACTTTCCGGATATTGTCCCATCGCCGTCGTGCGAAACGAATCCGATTCAGGATGCATGTGATATGTAAAAAGCTGGGCATGTGCGACCAACGCGGCTTCAACAGATGGATTGTCGCGGTAAGTCTCCAATGCCCCCGTGACCGCCAATTGACGCGATGTTTCGTACTGTTCCGGGTTCACCACCCAATGTTTATTGCAGCTTGGACAATAATCGAGGATTCGAACCCGCTTCAACGGAATGATGGGGATAAAAACGATGACGAACCAAAGCCGGGTGTTGTATGACTCCAGCTTCACCGAATTGGCGGAACAATTCCGACACGTTCCGATACGACTCGATGCATCTCGTTTGCCATAGTAGTGCGTTCCGATTCCATTGACCGTTGTCGGCATGATACGAGTCTCGTTGGGGGAAATTCAAAGGGAACACCACGCACAACATGGCCAGACGACAACTTCACGTCAAGGATCCCGAACGATTTCGCATTCTGGCAGACTGTCCAGAAAGAGTTGTCCGTACCGTTTTGTCTTCACCCGAGGATCCAGAATGACGACGATCCCCCGATCTGTGCGAGTCCGAATCATGCGTCCGAAACCCTGCTTCAGTTTGATGGCCGCCTCGGGAACCTGATAATCCATGAACGGGTTGCCCCCCGCCGAACGAATTGCCTCGAGCCGCGCTTCCAGCAACGGATGGTCAGGAACGCTGAAGGGAAGTTTCGTGATAATGACGTTCTGTAATGCGTCACCGGGGACATCGACACCTTGCCAAAAGCTGTCGGCACCGAAAAGAACCCCTGCC
>JANXOO010000877.1 GCA_025353525.1 Schlesneria sp.
TCGTCCAGTCGCGATCGGTCGGTCTGTCCAATGCGCGATTCCAGTTTCCGAACCTGGCCTGCCATCGCGTCCATGATGCTGCGTCCTTCCTGCACGCGCCGCATCTGTCGCCGGATCTCATCGGGGGAACCTTCCAGAAACAGTTTGGCAAACACCTGTGACGGCTTGTGATCTGCGGGAATCATGACGCCACTGCGCGTGTAGCTTTGGCTGTTATTGCTGGTGCCGAGCTGCAAACTCGAAAATCGCGTCACGACTCCGAGTTTCTCTGCTGCAAGCTGGTCGACAGAAATCGAATTGCGAAACCCGCCCAATCCTGGATGCCTTGCGGCGGTTAGCCACGTCACTTCGGACGAATGTCCGTCGGCCCCCGACTGATCCGGGTGCGAGATGCCCGAGAACAAAGTGAAGTCGTTCCGGCTCTCTTTGATCAGTTCAAGATACGGCGTCAACGGATAGTCGAGGCCTGTCGCATCTGGAAACAGCGACGGGGCGTGCAAACCGAGACTCGTACAAATCGCGACAAGCCGGTGCGGCGCCGACTCTTCGGCGGCCTGAGTCCGACCCGGCCACATCGAATCGAGCAGCGGCAATGCCATCGCAATTCCGGTCTGACGCAGAAATGTCCGGCGATCAAGTGCAGTCAAAATAAACCTCACAAGGCCCGTAATGTGTTTTTGAAAAACGTGATTGTTCCGAAAGCGAAGGCGCTGACAGTGCTCTCTCTGGCCTGCCGAAACGTGTTCAGTACGAGAGGCTCGATCAGCACTGCGATCAGAATCAACGGCCAATTCGGAAAACGATCCGGAACATCGATCCGTGCGGACAAACACTTTTAAACGGAACCTCCCGTTCAAAACATCACCCGTCCAACCTGTTGTCGAGACACACGAAGATACTGCCTCGCGAGGGGCGCAGGCAAATGCAGAGTGTGGAATGAACGATTGATGCCTGGTCGAATTTCGCCCACATTTCGATTTTCAAATCCGTCTCACGAACGTGGGGCAGCACGATTTTTCCGGTACCAAAATAAAAGACGTTGCCGAAACCTGAAACGGGCGGTGGACGCGGGACCGGATTTTCGGCTGACATTTACCAGCCGTGTTGTGGTGAAACGGGTGATATCGTGATACAAAGTCGGCTTTCCTGCTGCATCTTCATTTTTAGAACGGGAGCCCGCGATGGGACTGTTCGGCGGTAAAGACTGGAACGTGATCGCGATCATTTTCGAGCGGCGCGAGATGTATCGGGTCAACGGACAGCGAGCCAAGGGTGGCGATGCTGTCAAAAGTCGCGATGGCGCCAAAAATCACGAGCGGACGGTTTACTGGGCCGTGTTCAACCAGAAGCGGGCTTTCATCGAAGGGGGAGGCGGCAAGGGCGAAAAGATGATTCACCCTGATATCGTAACCCGACTGAAAAAAGAGTTTGCAACCAACATTACTGTGACCAGCATCCTGAGCTCCCTCGAAAGGGGCGAAATGCCTATGGCCTCGAAGCCGCTGGTCTTTGGCGGCTACCCAAAACCCGAACAAGGCCCCGAAGACGAATGAATTCCCTGTTCCTGATGTGACGCGCCATGATTCATGGCATGCGACTGTCGCGTGCTCAGTCAGGACATCGAGACATTGAAAGTGTTCGCGTGTGACCCGCAGAAACGTTTATCCGATTCATGCCACATTCTGTGCTGTGAGCACAAAAAAACAGAAAGTTGTTTGTGAACCGCCCGACTCATTCTCATCCTGCGTTGCCCGATCCATCCGCAAAACTGACCGAAGGATGGCACTGCCTGCATCTCTATTATCAGGTCGACCAGGCGGCGTTGAACCGCTTGTCGCCCGAGGATTTGGCGGAAGGGCGTGAGGCGTTGGTACATCTGCTCGATCCGGAACGACCGGGCCGCGCGCGGGACGCGT
>JANXOO010000889.1 GCA_025353525.1 Schlesneria sp.
TGGCATCTGAAACAATCAACGTCTGGTTATCCTCGGGAAAACCGCTGACGGCAGCCGCCATTCTTCAGCAGTGGGAACGCGGCAAGCTGGAGCTGGACGATTACGTTGAAAAGTACATTCCCGAATTCGGAGTTGGAGGGAAAGTTCGCATCACCATTCGAAATTTGTTGACTCACACGGCGGGATTCCGAAACGTTGAGACGGGGTGGCCAGACCTGACCTGGGATGAGTCGATTCGTCTCATTTGCAAGGCAACTCTCGAATCTGATTGGGTTGTCGGGCGAACTTCTGGCTATCACACATCGTCGAGCTGGTTCATTCTGGGAGAAATACTCACTCGAGTGACGGGGCAAATTTACCAGGAAGCGATGCGAATCGAGTTGTTCGAGCCTGCAGGACTTGACGAGATCTGGACCGCAAATTCGCCCGAACAACAAGCACTTTTTGCTGAGAGAATGGGCAAAATATACGTTCGTGAACAGGGTGAACTGCAAATTCTCGATTGGAATGTCGAGTCGCGGGTTAGCCGGCCGTCACCCGGTTCAAGCGTTCGAGGCCCCATTCGCCAGCTCGGTCGATTTTACGAGATGCTTCTGAATCGCGGAAAAATTCATGGCCGACAAATCCTTTCTCCGCAGACAGTCGAAGCAATGACAGCACGTCATCGGACCGGAGAATTTGATTTGACGCTCGGGCATGTTGTCGACTTTGGGCTTGGCGTTATTGTCGACTCGAACAAATACGGTGCGGAAACCGTACCCTACGGATATGGCAGGCATAGCTCGCCGAGGGCGTTTGGTCATGGTGGAGCTCAGTCGTCACAGGGATGGTGTGATCCGGAAACCGGGCTGGTAGTAGCGTACGTCTTCAACGGTCGTCCGGGTGAAGGGCAGCATGGCCGCAGAACTCGGCAATTGAATGAAGCGATCTGCATTGATTTGAGGCTGACCTGACATTCCGCAGGGATTCCAGGACTTTTTTGTGAACTTTTTAAAAAAAACTGAAAAAGAGGTTGCAAACGGTTCAAATACCGTGTTTCATATACTCCGATCCGGGAAGATGCGCAAGGGATGGCAGTTTTGGTAGGTTAAAGCATCTGGCTGGTTGTATCAGAAATTACGGCATGGTTTGTGCTTTCAACGCTCTCGGAAGAACCCTGCGACTTTTGTTAATCAAATTGGAGACACCTCAAATGAAACGACCTCAGTCAATGATTTCTAATCTGATCGCGGGGTCCCTGGTATTTGGGTCGCTTGGGATCAGTGGCCTCGTCGGCGCTGTAACGGCGTTCGCAGATGATGGAGCGCAAGCCCCGGCTGCTGTCGATCAGATTGAAACTCAGATTCCAGCACCACTGGCTGCTCCGGATTCTCAAAACCTGCTTGCACGAGCTAGCCGGTCATCACGGAATACGGATCTTGGAGTTTCTCGTCAGCGACTCGGAGTGCGTCTCTCAAAAGACGGAATGGTTTCCGGTCGATTGAACGTTTCTGATTCACTCACGGGAGCTCACGTTTCTGCTGAAAAACTGAATATCAAGTTTGTTCAGCGTGGAAGCATTGTCGCAGAAGTGAAACCCGGTGTCGGCGGCGTTTTCCACACAAGTGGACTCCATCCCGGCGTCTATTCTATGATCGCCAGTGGGTCGGATGGTTTCTTCGCCTGTGGTGTGATCGTCTCGGCCTACGCGGGCGAATCTGAAGCTGCCAGCCTGTCATCGCTCCAGATCGACGCATCTGTTGTTCACCCATCGAATGTCGCTGTCGCGAAGAAACTGTTTACCAGCCGGGTCGCTTCCAATGGAAAGCCTTCCGAACAACGCCGGACGCAAGTGTCGGCGGCGGGGCTTAGCCGTTCAGTCGACGATGCTCCACCATTGCACACGCCTGTTTTAACGGTTTCTGCAGAAGGCAAGGTACTGACACGAATTAACGAACTCGACGAAGCAACGGCCGAGCGCCGTCCTGCGGCTGGCGGGACTGTTTACCTGATTCAGCGAGGTGTTGTTCGCGGACGTTACCAAGTCGCGGACGACGGGTCCTTTTATGCACCAGGAATTGCAGGAGGTCATTATTCACTGGTCGCAACGTCGCAGCGAAGCCGGTCTGCGTTCGCTGCAATCGGCGTGATCGTTGAAGAGGCTGGAAGTTCGACTGGCACCGTCAAGAACGGTTCATCGAGAATCTCTGTACAGCCTGCAAAGGTTACGAAACTTCAGGGCGGGTCTGACATCGATATGGTTCCGAGCACCGATTTCGATTCGACCGACGACCCGGCAAACACCACCCAGGATCAACAGTCTGCTGGTGGTGGATATGGTGGAGGTTCCGGTGGCGGTGGGTTCGGTG
>JANXOO010000966.1 GCA_025353525.1 Schlesneria sp.
CGGCATCGCGCACGATCCTTCGTCCACTCCTTGGGAAGGTACAGTCGCACGTTGACCAACGCATGTTCGCGACGCGACACGTAGCCCATGTAGATCCCCACCTGGCAGTTGTCGACTTTGCCCTGCCGTCCGCTCCATTGCCGCGCGACGCCGACCGACTTCGTCCTCTTCTTCGCAAAGGCCGAGGGATCGAACACGATCACGCCATCCGCTTCTCCGATCTGCTGACCCACCTGTCGCGCCAGTTCCTCAAGCAACGGAGCGTAGTCCCACGGGGATTCGCCGACGAACTGTTGCATTTGCTTCCGGTCTTGCCCATGCAAGTACGCGATCCCCTCGCCCGTCTTCCGTTCGAGTGTCGACAACAATCCCGACGAATACTCCAGGAAATGGCGTCGCTGCAGGAAATGGCGTCGCTGCGCCTGCTCCGTCAACCTCGTCACATACGGCGAAACGAACGCTGCGAGCCGGGACGAGACGCCGACCCAATCCTCCGCAGACACTTGGGCCTGAGCCATAAGCTCCTCCAGCCGAACTTCAAACCGACCATCCATGGCTGATTCCCTTCCTGGTTTGTCAAAACCCCGAAGGGATTATCCCACAATACCTTGCATTTGATAAAGATCAACGGACAGTAGAATTAGACGTATGCAGTTCTATTACGAAATTCGAGTGCGAACAATTCAAAGTCTGGTTTCATTTGTTCCCTCTTCAGTGGAGGTCTTAAATCAGCCGTTGCCCCTGATGTCGCCCAATGCCTTGATCAGTTCTACAGCAGCCGTTTCGCTGCCCGCCTGTTTGATCAATTCAATGGCCGCCTTGATCGCTCCGATTTCAATTTTGCCGTTGCCGACCCCATTTCCGCCCGCCAATGCGGTCTTCTTGGTCGTGATGCCTATCTTCCCTTTGACACGTCGTTTCGACTTGATGCCGAGCTTCTGCCGCCCAGTGTAGAACGCCACACTGAAACTGCCCTTGTTGATCATGGCCGATGGATACTTCGCCAGTATCGAATCATTGACTTCCTGGATCGTTGCCTTGGGATTCGCCGTCAATGCGTTCCGTATCGCTTCGGACATGTTGAACTCTGCTGCTTCCGCCGCTTTCTTTGTTGCCATGAATCGCCCTTTGCAAATTTTGTGAACCTCAGAATGGAAGCTGAAAATACAGACATCAGGGAGAATGAGCAATCGATTGCTCGCTGGTTTCTTTCAGGCTCTACCACTTTTAGCCCGGATTGCGCACCATGCGTCAACGAAATCGCCTCCTGAAGCGTACAAGTGTTGTTCAGAAAAGCACTTAGTTCGCAACAGGAGGCGACGAGAATGGCTTGAAGCTTCTCATCGCCGGACGCTCGGAACTTGAGATCCCGGATAGCTCCTGGGCTGGCGTTCACGGATTTGTCGTCATTGAGTGGAAGAAAATCAAAAGGCGCTCGCTTCGCGCGAGTGACTTCTACCTTGCGCTGGTACGCTTCAATTATCTTGGTATCCTTGCCCTCGCGTTCGTCGGGATTCTTCGCGAGTGCTGTTTTGGCTGCTTTATCTGGCTTCGGATCAGGTTCCACCAGAACGATCACCTGGGCGTCTCCTTCGCCGCGCCGATTGACCCGGCCGAGTCTTTGGATCATTCGCTCCCATTCGACCAGATCGCTGACCATGTGATCGGCGTCGAGATCAACTCCGACCTCGCCGGCGGATGTGGCGAAAAGGAATACGGGCTTGTTAAGCGGGGGTTTCGATCCAGCTATGAAGCCGAGTTCCCTGAGGCGTGCCGCCGCCGTCTCGCGTTCGTACACTCGGCGCCCGCCGACGAAGAGTTCCGTGCGATCCTTGATGTCCGTTTGGTCGGCCGTCTTCGCCAACTGTTCGAGCGCCTTCCTGGTCGCCTCCGCGACTTTCCGCTTGTTGCAGAAGACGATGACGCGGACGGGTTTCGCCCCGCGTTCCGTAATCTGCCACGCCTCCTCCGCAAGTGAAACTGTGAGCAACTCGTCGAGCTTGGCAGGGGCCAGGTCATCCTCAGCCTTTAGTTGCTTCAAGTGCAGTCGTTTCTTCGCTTCAAGCCGTTGACGCACGATCCAGTGCTTGAAGTCGTTGTCCGTCAACGTAAATGGCTGCCCCGACTTTGCGCGGCCCGTGGCCGACAGGGACATCAGCTTGAACTGCGGAACGATTGAGTTCGCTTCCTCGCCGCATGGGGCGACCCGCGCGCTATTCGAGGCGATGGCGTCCAGTAGCATTTCAAACGGCGGGACGAGATGGGCCGTCGAGCACCATCAGAGTATCTGCTCCCAGCAACCCGGCGTGGTAGGGTCGCATCTTCCGCGATACGCCGTAGCCCTCAAATAGAAGCCGTGATCCGATCATGTCGATGGTCCCGACGATGATCGCCGGCGAGGAAGGGTCTTCCAGCCACTGCTTGTTATCGACGTGCTGACCGCGAAGCGTCGAGATGGGCAAAGATCGGACACCCAGGTTCAGAGAAGCACCAAGTTTCAGGTCACAGGCCACAGCTTCCCGTAGGGTGTTCGCCACCTCGCTTGCCTGATCGACAACCGCGCGGCGGTCAACGACGTAGACCAGTCTTCGCGGGATCGTCGCTCTTTCCGCTCTGGCGAGAAGCCAGATTGCCATGACGGCGGTTTTGCCCAAGCCCGTGGGGATTTCGAGCGAGCGTTCGACAGAGTTGGTCATGAAGCGACGGAAAAGTTCCTCCTGCCACGGGAACGGGTCGGGATTGCTGGTCAACTCGTGGAAGAGTCGCTTGAAGTCACAATGTTGAATGGGAGCTTTATGAGTCATCGGTCGTCTTTTCGCTCACGATGGTATTTTCCTGTCGGTGAAGAAGGAATGTAAAGCGCCTTCTCTGCCGCCTCCCGCCTAACTACCCGCCGCCTTGGTTGATTCGGCCCTCCAACTCGGCCAGGGTTGCGAGAATTTCATCAAAGCTGACCGGCTCAGAGAGATACATGTCCCGCATCGCCTCGTAATCTCGCCGGAGCGCAGGCAACCGCTTGGCCGGTGGTACGAGGCGAAACGTCCCTGGTTTCGCATTCTCGTAGTTCGCCCACGAACTGCCGAAGAATTGACTTTTCCATTCCACGACGCGATTGCGGATGTCATGTCGGTCGAGAGCGCTCTTCGCGGCCGGGTGCTTTGCCAGTGCCGCCGTATCAGCGTAATGTCGGGAGAACCTGTCTGGTGTCGGCTTGTCGGTCGGACGGTGGTATTCCGTGTGGAGGATTGTCGCTTTCTCCCAAAAAGTCCGTTCCATTTCCAAGGCGACGACTTCGCATCGCCAGTCGGGGAATGCGTCGGGCAGGACTTCCGCTACCCACGGGCGAATTGGGTGTCGGCCGACCGGTTGCTGGTCAGTGAGGGAGCCAAATTCAAGTTTCACCGAACGACTGAGGTACTCGAACCCTGCTGGCTGCGATGACGGGTAATGAAACAGGAGTACCGGCGAGTTCGTGTTGGGTTCCGTCAGAAACTCGAACCACGTCCGCTCACTCTTTCCCAACACTCCCTCGACCGCCGCTTCCATCGAAGGACCGATCTTGTTTTGCACAGCGGCACCGCAAGTGGCCTCTGCCTTCGTCATCCACTTGTTCGCTTGATTTCGGCTTGTACCCGCTTCAGGAAGTTGCAGAAACGTGGGCGACAACGAAAGGTCAATGTCTTCTGAGAACCGTTCGATCACCCCGAATACCTTCGACAGCGAAGTGCCGCCCTTGAACACCAGACTGCCTGCGAACTCTGACTCGAACAGGATGCCCAGGAGCCAGCACGCCCAAAAGTCCTTCTCCAGGACCACCGGGGAGATGTTTCTCCGGACCGCCGCCTGTTCGATGTACAAGCGGCGTTCGTCCGCTGGCAAGTCAAGGAATGCGAGCTTCATGCTCCCTCCCCGGCGAGTTCGCGGAAGATCGAGTGCATCCATGCCGGGGCAAGCCGCAAGTCCTTGATGAGTTCCCGCCGCTTGTCGGCTGGCAGAGTCCGCTTCAAGTGTTCGCGCCGCTCCGGGGTCACATGCTCCTTGCCCAATTCGCGGAGGGCCTGAATCAAAAGACCGCTCAGCCGCCCTGCCGTTTCCATGTTCTTCGCGGTGGTCCGCCGAAGCTGAATCGTCGTCGGTCCGATCTTGACCGTCCGGCTCGGGCCATCCGTCAGGAACACCGCCTTTGCGGGCACTTGTTCGGAGAGACCCAGCACATTGGCTGCATAGGCTCCCGCTGGCTGAAGACGTGTGCGATCACGGCCTGCAAGTGCCTTTGCGACCGCGTCGGCGGACGGCGAGAGCGGCCCAAGAACGGGGTGCTCTTTCGGGAAGTCGTACACGCCACGGGCAAGTCGGCGGATCGTCCCCTTCTTGACGAGACGATGGAGGACGATATCGACCGTCTCTCGGCTGCCGATCTCCAGAAAGTCTGCGGGAACAAACACGGAACCACGCCCGCCGCCGTGTACGGTCGCAAGTATCCTTGAATCAATGCTTTGTGGGTCTTTACGGGATGTCTTCATGTAAGAAATTTTACCCTGTTTTTCTTACATGTCAAGGGTCGACTGAGCCAATGTTCTCTGCCCGCTGGTGATGGCAGGACAAAATGCTCGCAAAGACGAAAACACCCCTGAAATCCTCAAAGGATGGGGTCCGTCGGCAGCCAAGGATTTCGTTCGCCTCGGCCACGCGGGCATGTCGGCAGAAATCTCCGCATATCCCGCAGAAAGCCTGAAGATCATGACGAAGGAGCAATTCCCGGTCGCTCAGTTTGCCCATGAAATCAGGGCGATTTTGGGATTCCTTTTCGTAATCTAATTTGGGAGTATGTTCGCCTGAACCGCCCATTTTATCACTCTGGCAAAAGGATTTGCCGATCATGGGATCTTCTGCAAGGAAAACGCGTCAGGAACTTTGTGCCGACTCACTGTTCCAGATGATCCGTCATCGGTTTGACCGGTTGACGGATCAGCGGTTGGGAAAAGTCGAGATTTCCTTGAGCGATGCCTTGATGTCGACCGTCGCCATGTTCTCGTTGAAAGACGCT
>JANXOO010001003.1 GCA_025353525.1 Schlesneria sp.
TGCACGATTTCACGGGCCTGCGAAAAGTTCACACCTAACGGCTTTTGAGCGAGAATTCCACGAACGTAACGAGAGCATTTTGTGATTTCGCGAATCACCTCGAACTGCAAATCGGGCGGCACTGCGACATCGAGAACTTCGACATCAGGGTTGGCCAACATTTCATGATAGTCGGTGTAGACGTGCGGAATCGAGTGGCGACCTGCAACCGATTCCGCCTGATCGCGGCGTCGCGATGAGATCGCAACAGGGTTAAAACCTGCATTGCGATACGCGACAAGATGGCAATCAGCCATAATGAACCCCGCCCCGATGCATCCGATCCCCACGGATTTTTGACGCGGCAGCCTGGGCAAGTATTCGAGATTCGTCGAATTCGACTGGGTCATTGCCACACCTGTAGAACGAAGAACTCTTCAAATCGGGACACTGTCGTCTCGTAACAGCCATGCCGACGGGTTTTCGAGGGCCTGGCCGAGCGTTTGTAAAAACTTTGCGGCAGGAGCTCCGTCGACAATTCGGTGATCCACGGTGAGGCTCAACGTCATCTGGTCCCGAGCAACGATCTGATCGCCAACGACGACGGGTTCCCTGCGGATTCGGCCGAGTCCCAGCACGGCCGTTTCTGGAAGATTGATGATTGGCGTGAATGCATCGATTCCAAACGATCCCAGATTGGTCATTGTGAAAACGCCGCCTTGCATTTCGGAAACGGAAAGCTTCCCGAATCGGGCTTTTTCGATCAGAGCGATCGACCGCCGGGCGATGTCGAACAGACTCAAAGATCCGGCCCCGTGTATGACAGGAACCACAAGGCCATCGTCGGTATCAACTGCGAAACCAATATGAATGTCGTTCGGCGTCTGCGGCAAGATCCAGTGGTCGCCTTCGCTGCGAGCGGCCAGGAACGGATGCTGACGCAAGCAGAAAGTCACCAGTTTGATCGCAATGTCCGAAAATGATGGAACCGGGTGCCCATCATTTGATTGCTTGAACTGCTGGCGCAGACTGACCAGGTTTGTCGCATCGATCCGGGTGGTCAACGTCACCGGCGCCGTTTGGTGACAACTGGCGAGCATCCTGTTGGCGATCGTTCGGCGACGCGCCGACACCGGGATTTGAATCGCCACTTTTGTCGAATGTGCGAGCGGCACTGAACCGCGTACATCGGATTCGCGCACTCGACCGTCGCGGCCGGTTCCCGATATTTCTTGCCAGTCAACACCGAGTTCACTGGCCACGCGACGCGCGCGTGGACTGGCAACGTTCGCGACGGTAGCCACTTTATTGTCGCTGACGGTCGTATCGGTCGTGGATTTTCCGCTTTTCGACCTGACATCGCTTGCAGTAATTCGTCCGGCGGGTCCCGAGCCTTCGACGGATCCGATCGCCACTCCCATTTCCCTGGCAATTCTGCGGACGGATGGCGCGGCGGGCGGAATTTCAGAGATCACCAAAGGCAACTTTTCTGACGAGTCGCCATTTGATAAATTCGGCCGGGAAGTGCCGTTATCAATGCGATCAGGGACCAGCGTTGAGGCACGCATGCAGCACGATGCCGGTATCGATTCCCCTTCTGCCACAAGAAAACCGATCACAGCCCCGACCGCGACGACAGTACCTGGCGCCGGACTGTCCGCAGGAATCCGCAGAACACCGCTATCAACCGCCTCGACATCCTGCGCCGCTTTTTCACCTTCAAGCTCGAAAACCGCGTCTCCGGCCCGAATAGAATCTCCGTCACTCTTGAGCCAGCGTACAAACGTTCCCTCTTCCATCGACCATCCCAGTCGCGGAATCGTTATCTCAAAGGGCATGGCGATTCACCTTTACTTCCCAACCTTGAAGGTTGCCGCAATTAAAACCCCGGTCTGCCAATGCACGCGTGGCCAGGGCTTTTGTAGCACCGTTCGCCCGGCCCAATGCAAGTCAGACAGGCGCGGATGTTTTGGAACCCGCATTGTAGGTCGTTCTGCGCTTTGAGTTCAATGTGACTGCCTTTAACCTTGGGCGGCAATCACAACCTGACTCGTTGCGGAGAACGCGTCGTTTTATTTTTGCCGCGTGACGGGATTCCAGATGGTCGCCTCAATGTACCGGTCCCCTTGCGGCGCATCGTGAAAATAGTAGATCGTCACTATATTACCATCGGGGCGTTGAATGCTGACCGGATATCCGATGTCACGCCCGCCGCCGTTCGCTTTCAGCGTCAGAGCCTTTCCCCATGTTCGCCCCTGGTCATCGCTCAACACAGCTCTGATCTCAAAAGGCTCTTTGCGGAAGCCATAAGCAAGACTGATACGACCGTCAGTCAATCGAATCATACTCGGCGGATTCCCTTCGCCCGCATCACCGACAGGAGTCGTATCAAGTTTCCAGCTCGATCCATCGTCAAGCGACCGGTACGAATCGATCCAGGATCGCGATTCATGGCGACACCGAATCGTCGCCAGCAATTCCGTTTTTCCCAGCCGAACGGATGAGGGCATAATCGCATACCCTTGAGGCGATTCGCCGATCCATGCGACGAATTTCCATGTTTTGGCACCGTCAGTCGTCCGTGCGCAGAAGGGTCTCCCTTCGCGTCCATCCGATTTTGCCGCCGTCAAAAAAATTAAACAGTCATGCGGTCCGTTGATGAGGTAACTGGTACGAGCCGCAATCGCGATTTGTCGCCCATCAGAATCAGACACTGTGAGTCGAAACGGTCCCTGCCAGGTCTTGCCACGGTCGTTCGAGTACGAGAATCGCGACGGGCCCGCATGGTGATCGAGCATCCGCAACGTCAATACGAAATCGGGATGCGTAAAGTCGATTCCGCCCGGACAATCCTGCCATGGCTTCTCTTTTAAACCAGGAGGAGTGATTCCGTGCAAACCATTGCCCACTGGAATCAATGCTCCCTGTTCTGAAGGATTTTCCAACGTCCACGTCACGCCTCCGTCGAGACTGCGCGCCAGCAAATGTTCTTCCGGTTGGTCATGATCGATTGCATGAAAGCCCGGCCCGTTGTTTTTTGAATATCCGGCAGAGAATCCGACCAGAATTTCGTTGCCCCACGACCAGATCCCGTGGTTGGCTGGCCAGCCTCCAAAACGGTTCGACTCGGAATAGACACGCACGTGCCGAGCTTCGATCGCGCTTGCGGTCTGCGGTGGCTGGTCGTCGGCGAAACCTGATTGCGATCCAACTCCTAAAACCCATGTGCAGAGTAAAAGCGGCAATCGTCTGAAATATCGATGCATGATTTTACTTTCTGATCGGAACCGAATCGCCGCCATGATGCCCCATGATAGTGGCGTCATGGGGCGATTCCATCGGCTTGTCGTCTGGAAACCCCGTCTCAAAGAATCAGGCAAGTTGACGGAACTGCAAGACAAACGTCAAGCAACCGGACCGCATCCAGCGGCTTTTCGACAATTTCGAAAAGTTTGCGGAATCCCTGTTACATCCAGGAAAAACTGGCGTTTAGGACGTATGGATCGTCTGCGGGATTCAACAACCCGACTGAAAACGATCTCATTTGAAGCGCACTATGCGAATACGGGCCCTTTTTTGGAGAAATAAAATGACTTTCAAATCCTGGTTGGCAACTCTCAAGCACAGCCCCGCTCAGCCACGTCGGAACCGTCAAAATGTTCGCTTTGAAAGAAGTGTAATCGTCGAAATGCTCGAAACTCGC
>JANXOO010001004.1 GCA_025353525.1 Schlesneria sp.
CATGACGAAAGATCGTCAATAAATCCCGATGCGAGCCGGGCCACTTCCGGTGTATCGAAATCTTCCATCGCGGCCCTCATCCCGACAATCAGCGATTGAAGATTCGAAAGCAGCCATCGATCAATTTCGGGACGTTCGGCGACGGGAACTTGTGGTCGGGTCGGATCAAATTCGTCGAGCCGCGCATAATTCACGAAGAATGCATAGCTGTTCCATAGCGGGATCAGCACCATTCGACGCGTTTCGTCGGCAGGAGTACTCGTGACCAGATGCGTTTTGACTCCGTCAATCGTCACATCCGTTGGTCCGTTCGGAGTTTGGAGTGTCACGGGTTTGTCGGGATGCCTGGTCCCGAACCGCAGATCACTCGACGGATTTTGTGCCAGGTACATCCAGCGCATGGTATCGACGCCAATCTGTTCGGCCGCTTCTTCGAACCAGATCGCCGTCCCGTCCGATTTGTGCATTGGCCGGCCCTTCTCGTCCATCACCAGCCGATGGCCGAGCAGCGTCTTGAACGGTTTCTTTTCGTCGGGATCGTCTGTCCGATCCCAATTCATCATCGTCCCCATCGAGAGCAACGAATAGAACCAGTTGCGGAACTGGCCGGGGAAGCATTCTGTCACCAGGTCAGCGGGATACCACCTGCGCCAGTAATCGGGATGCGTGTTGAACCCGAGCGTGCTGAATGAGACAATCCCGGCATCAAGCCACGGATTTCCCACATCGGCAATGCGCGACAGGACTGCTCCGGTTTTTTCGCTGCGGATCTTCACCACGTCGATCCACGGCTTGTGCGGGGTGTGCCCTTCAAATTCGGACCAGCCCTCGACTGCCCGCGATTTCAATTCGGCAAGCGAACCGATCACGTCGAAATCAGTCGGATCGTCGGGATTGATCCAGATCGGGAGCGCCAAACCCCAGTACCGTTTTTTCGAGATCATCCAGTCTCGCATGTTCGTCAACCATTCGCGTTCCCTCTCGCCCCCCTGAATACTGTCGGGAAGCCATTGAATCCGGTCGGTCACCTGCATGATCTCGTCACGCCAGTCCATGTTGATGAACCATTCGTCGACGAGGCGAAATACAAGTTCATCACCGGTTCGCCAACAAAACGGATAGACGTGCGGGTATTTCTCTTCGGCCACAAGCAGGAGTCGCTCCTTGAGTCTGGCAAGGACCAGCTCAATCGTGGCCGGATCGGTTGCCTCGCGGCCGGTGAATTCACCAAACCCGTCGATGAAACGACCGTCTTCTCCCAAGGGAGCGATGCCGATCAGACCCGCTGCGGTCCCCAGTTGATGATCGATGTCACCGCAGCCCGGAGCGATATGGACGATGCCGGTTCCTTCTCCGGCGACGACATTAGCCGCACCTTTAAAGTCGCGTCCGCCATCAATGACCCTGTGACAATGAATGCCGGTTCTTTCCGCCATTTTATCATCCCGGGGTACTCCGCCCGGCATGGACTGAGCCGGTAAATCGTCGAATGGTCCGGCATATTGCCAGCCAACCATCTCCGCACCATCAATCGTTCCTTCAACGTCGAAGCCACCAGTCTCCTTGAAAATCTGCCCGAGAGTTTTGAGCTTCGGTGTACCGGCGGGCCACACCCATTCGGGTCGGCCAAATCCTTCCTTGAATTCCCTGGCGAGACGCTGGAAGTCCAGGTTGTCCTTTGCAAAGTAGTAAATCCCGCCATCGCGCTTTGATCGCAATTTGACGTAGCTCAATTCGGGATTCACAGCCGCAGCAACGTTGCTGGTCAGCGTCCACGGTGTCGTTGTCCAGGCCAGCAAGTATTCCTGGTCCTTGCCACCGACGTTTAATGGTTGACCTTCCCTGATGATCGGAAACCTGACGAAACAGCTGCGGTGAACGGTCAATCGGCGCCCGTCAGCAACTTCCATCTGGCTGTAGGCGCTTCCACCTCGTCCCGACCACGGCATGACATCGTGACCACGATAGATCTTGCCGCGCTGAAAACACTTCTTGAGGAACGTCCAGATCGTTTCGTTATTGTCGGTCGAAAACGTGAAGTAACTCCCCCCCCAGTCGGGGTTGCCGAGTTTCGACACGATCGACTCGGCATTGTCCCGAATGACAGTACCGGGTTGCTTCGGCGGTGTGAATTCGACGATTGCGTCAGTACCGATCGCAGCCGACAACTGACGCAATTGGCGAGGGTCGTCCCATTCCATCCAGTAGCCAAGCCGGATCGACTGTTCGGTCTGAATCGCGGCGTATTTCAGAACGCGTTTTTTGCAGGCATGAACGAATTTGTCGATCCCGTAGGCTTCGATCTGGCTTTTGGCACCGAGCCCGAGTTGCTTTTCAACTTCGACTTCAACCCACAATCCCTGACAATCGAAGCCGTTCTGATGCCGCAAATCGCGCCCGTTCATGGCCCAATAGCGCTGGAACGTGTCTTTATACGTGCGCCCCCAGGCGTGGTGAACACCCATCGGGTTGTTGGCGGTGATCGGGCCGTCGAGAAAACTCCACGGCTTCTTCCCGGCGATCTGGCGTCGTAGCCTGGAAAAAATCTGTTCGTCCGTCCAGAATTTCAGGATCTCGTGTTCGCCGCGAACGAACTCCGCATCGCCAACTTTTTGAAACATCGTCTTCGAAAACCTCGTAATACGTCCATTCGAATTCCTGATCGCGTGAAATTCACAATTCCCGGGAAAGCAATTCTGCCGCCAGAGTGCCGCGTCGTTCAATCGATCAACATCGTCAATTCAAGCCATAATCGGCGGCGATCCTACTCCATCGGCCCCGATTTCAAAAGATGCCGGGGCGTCCGGTCCGATTTGCGCTTCAAAAACTCACCCGCGATCACCGCAGCAAGAATCGGCGGAATGAAAACCGAGGCTGCGGAGGTCATACGACCCAGCGGGGGGCAAACGAGAATGACAAGCCCAATATTGGCCATCCAGTAAATACAACCGATCATAATAAGCAAACCCGACGGGAAATTGCCGGGCATTACGGAACTCTCACCTTTCGGCGAAATGAGGCTGACCTGAATCGAGACAACCAGGACCACAAACACGCCAAGAAACGCCGTGTTTCCGAAAAGATCCCATGCGGTCTTGCGGACAGCCTGCCGAAATGCCTTTGCAACCCACACCGCATAGTTGCGAGGTCGCTTGCGAACGAGTTCCGTCCCCAGTTGTCGCAGCTTGCGATTGATCGTCACGGGATCATCTCCGTAAACTTCGATGGCTGCCGGAGTAAAAATCTGCCAGATCATGATGTCGTATCGGTCTTCCATTCGCTGGTAGTTCAGCCGATCAGATTCCTCCATCGGCATCGTCGTTTTTTCCATCCTGTCCAGTGCGACCGACGACAGTTTTTTCAATTCATCGGGAAGCTCGGCAATCACCGAGCGGTCCAGCCACTGGCCCGTAACACCAATCAGGTTATATCCTCCGAATGAAACGACCCCGAATTCGCCTGCGACACACCGGCGCACGGTGCAGTATCCAAGTAATGGAACGGCACATAAAAGCGACAGCATGACGAACTGCTTTTGCCAGGGAAGTCGTCGCAAAAGGCAATGTGCAGCACCGAGAACCGGTACGAGAGGGATCATGTACAGATATGCGGGTCGGATCAACCAGCATCCTGCGACAAGAATACAAAGGATCGTCCCCGTCCATAATTTTCCGGGCGAAGCTCCGAAACATAACAGAACTCCGATCGCTCCAACGGAAAACCCGGCGGCAAGTGCATCGGTTGCTACAAAGCGGACGTATTCGAGCGGCATCGATCCGTACAGCAGGCAACTTGCCGAGACAACACTGACCCACGTGCTGCAACCGGACTTTTTGAGCCCCGTCGCAAAGGTCCCGACAGCAGCGCAAAAAAAGAGGTAGTGCATCAGCGGTGCAGCAGCGATCCCGAAGCATGCCAAAAACAGCGGATATCCCGGTGTCCGCTGGTGACTCAACGCTGTTGAGAATGAACTCCACGGAAAGTCGATATATCCGGAACTGTCGTTCACCAGTTCGGCATCGAGCGGAATCAATGCACCCAGAACGAGCATCTGCAGGACAAGCGTGAATGCAGGAAAAAGTGTTTGCATAATGTTCGACGAAGAACGCCGCGTGAGTAGTCCTTTATCAGATTGGTATTCATCCCTGATGCGGAACCAGGGCGTTCCTGCACGAATGGCGTCGCCGCCACAATACCGCACCAGATGCCGATTCCGAATTATCGGATTGCTCCGGAAAGGCAACTTCCGCGTGAAAGTAGCCGTTTTCAAGACGGAAGAGCAATGCTGTCGCGTATTTTTCTGTCACTATTGACGCGTTCCAATCAGTCCGGCAGTCAACGACTGACTTCATCATATTTTTCTTGCGTCAACCTTAATCCGGTTTACTTTTGGATGAAAAAGTGTTTGACTTATGCCTTAGGCGACGGGCAGTGGAAAATTTACCGTATGAAAAACGAGGACTGGCTCCCGGTCTTCATGGTGCCTGTCCCCGTTTTTCCGACCGGATGCAGAAAGAACGCTGTCATCGAATGAGATCCCGGCGAAGCCTGCTGACGCTGGCGTTCGATGAGTCTCTTAGTCCTGACCGCGAGCAGTTTGGATCTATGTTTCTTCGTTCGTTACCCGATTATTTTTTTGGTTTTGAAGGGAACATTGAAATGCGATGTCCGATTTTTGCGACAGGATTGTGCCTCATTCTGACCATGAATCTCACGGGATGCGGGAAAATTCCGACGTGGGGAGAATTGACGAGCCAGACCCCTGCGCCGCCAACAGCCGCGCCAGCCGTAACACCAGTCCCGTCGGCACCTGTTCAGACGATGGCTCCTGCGGAGCCCACTGCTGATGAAATCATCGCAAGGTTTAATTCTCTGCGTCAGTCGGACATCTATGATAACGCAATCTCGCAGTTGACCTCTCTGAAAGACGGTGCCGATCGCGTCATCGAAATCAATGCCGACAACAGCGCCGTGACGAACAGCGCTTTCGCGAACATTGCAAAATTGACGAATTTGAGACAATTGCGTCTGAACGGAACACGTATCGACAACGAAGCATGCCAGCAAATCGCAAAGGTCTCGTCGCTGGAAGTTCTGTCGCTCAATTCCACGGCTGTGTCCGATGTCGGTGTTGCTGCACTGTCCAGCCTGCAAAACCTGAAGCACCTCGAATTGACACGATGTATCCTGACCGCCAATGGATTCAATGCAATTGGTTCTTTGCCCGCGCTTGAATCGATCGCGATTCAGTTCACAAATCTGGACGACCGTGGCCTCGACCTGATCTGTAATGCGCGGACTTTGACGAAACTTGTCCTTGCAGACAACCCGTTCACAGATCGTGGCCTGGTCGCGCTGGGGAAACTGGAGGCATTGGAATACCTGGAAGTCGGCACGACCAATACCAAAGGAGAAGGTCTCAACGCTGCTCTCAAGCATGGCGGCTTCAAGCGACTTGTATACCTTGGAATCTACGGATGTCCGATCGATGGTCATGCCGGCCCCGCAATCAAGGGGATGAAGGCATTGGAACGCCTGAATATTGGCGGCATCGCATACCTCGACGACGCGGGACTTTATAATACGATCAACGGTATGAAGGGATTGAAATGGATCAACCTGTCTCAATGCACCAATCTGAACGGAGAAGCCTTGAAGGCCCTTCAAGGTTCTAAAAACATGGAAGAAATCCGGATCGATCAATGCCCGCAGGTTGGCGATAATGCCGTCAAATACATGAAGTCGATGAAGAATCTGAAGAGAATTTCGGTCGGCGGAACGGCGATCACCGAACGAGGTCGCAACGAACTGAAGGCCGCTCTGCCCGACCTGCTTTTCCAGTAAGGATCGGCGCATAAACAATTGTCGCAAGGTGCTGACATGCCAGTGGATTTCTCCAGGGCGAATCGTCGAAAGAGGAAGTTAACCACAGAGGCACAGAGACACGGAGAAGACAAGCAAGAAAAGCAAGAAAAGGCGAAGCCGCATCATGGGAAGGCGAGGCTCCGACCGAGCCGCCATGTCGCTGCGTCTCCCCACATGACAAAGACCAATAACGAATTCCTCATCCCGAAACAAACGCCCACTCCAACACAAAGAACATGAATTAAAGTGTGAACCACAAGGCACAGCGAAGACAAGATAGAAATATTGACTCCCCAAAAAATGCCATGCACGAACGTAGAAACGAGAAACCCCGGTCAGTCTCCCGGAATGCCCTCGTAACGTGCCTCTTCCCCTT
>JANXOO010001019.1 GCA_025353525.1 Schlesneria sp.
CAGACCGTTTTTCATTCGCTCGATAATTCCGGCGAACAAAGTATGGTGCTCGTCATCGCCGGGGTGGCCGCAGATGATCAAGATCCGCCGGACACCCGCAGGTTCGTCTGCAGCAAAGGCTGAGCAGACGGTACAAACCAAAAAGAAACAGCAGAATCGAAGCGTCATATTGATCGTCATGTCAGGTGCCTCAATTCGTGGCCGGTTCAGGTTGTGAGAAAACTGTCAGATACGGTTGATCTGGTCGCGGATCATGATTCCATACGGGAATTGCCACCACTTCCTGATCGTCGAATCGGACGGATAATTCGGCGGACGTCACCCGTGCAACAGTGTACTTCCAGACAGTTTTTGCTCCGTCCCGATGTGCTTCAAGCAGCAACGCCAGTTCGGGGTCGGTTGCTTCGCCGAACAAAAACATTCGACCATCGACAACGGGGCCATTGGGGTCTCCCCAACGATGCACCGGATTATCCTGCAAACGAAGTTCATCGTTCTTTCTGTTCACTTCTCCCCAACCGAGTAGCCTGACGGAAAAACGCCGACTGATCTCGCCTGCCTCGCGTCGCCGGGCAGCGACTGTTTCGGAAGCCGTTTCCACCTTGGGCAGCACTTTGAATCGGGCCGAAGCGGGAGGTTGCCATGCAATCCGATTCGCACGAATGGCTGTGATTTGCAAGTCCGAAAGGGTCTGAAATTCGTGGTCCCAACGGATATTGTCGGTACTGCGGTAGATGCATGCGAGTGCAACAGGACGCCCCTCGTGCTCCCACAGAAATAGACCACCATCAGCGGCTCCGCGAATCGGATTCGTGAACCTCAGGACAGGAGTCTTTCTCAATTCAACCGGCTTCGCCAAAGCCCCGATCGTGAGCGAATATTCTGCAATACTACGTTGCATGACAGCTAAACGCGCAGCACGCTCGATTGCCTGTTCGTCTGATGCAGACTCTTCTGACCGAGCGTTATGCGGCGACAAGACCGGTGGTATAATGGCTGCGATCAGGACGGTGGCGATCAGAAACCTTGTTTTTGGCATCGCTGACTGCTCAATTCGCGGATGATAGAGTGCGGGAAACTTTCCGAAATGTCACTGGAGACGCTTCAAAAGCCAAGGTCAAAAGTTTTTCAGGGGCATCGTACCCTCCCTGAATCACAACGCAATAGGCCAGAGACAGAAAGGTATAAATTAGTCCCGGTTTTTCACGTTTTTTTTTGGGTCGAGGTTTCGGATCGCCACCCTGAGTGTCATGAGAATTTCGGTCGCGCAGGGTGGCAAGCGGTTTGCGATTGATCGTTCCAAAGTAGAAATCCGTCAAAACGCGAGTTTTCACCAGCGTTCCACGGGGCCGTTTGGGACTTTGATCAGCGCTGTGGCGACCGTCGATTGCCGCTCGCCATGACGTTCACGAATTTCGGCAGCGATTCGCTCGAATTCAGCGACACCCTCGAACCGGCGGAGCCGATTTTCAAGATCTTCCGGTATTCCGAGCCGAGCTCCGTACCACGCGGCAAATTTACGGAAAAGCGTACAGCTTCGTTCCGCGTGCTGCTCTGTCATCAACTCAAAATGCCTGACAAGAAAGTCGATCTGCTCGTCACCCGTCGGCTCGCGCACGACTTGTCCGTTCCTGCGATCAGAGATTTTGCGAAAAATCCACGGGTCAAGCATTGCGCCGCGACCGATTGCGATCGCGGTACAACCTGTCTTTTGATGCATTTGTTCGGCTTCGTCGATAGTCCGGACATCGCCGTTGCCGATGATCGGAATGTTTTCGACTGCAGCAACCGTTGCGGCGATGCCGTCGAGGTCGACTGCCCCTTGAAACCCCTGCTGACGCGTTCGACCGTGGATTGTAATGGCACTGATTCCGGCAGCTTCAAATCGACGGGCGAGGTACGGAGCTGAAATCGAATCCCTGTCCCAGCCGAGTCGCATTTTGACCGTCACCGGAATCGTGACTGAGGCGACAACCGACTCAACAAGCCTGCAGGCGAGATCCGCATCGCATAACAGCCTGGCGCCCCCGCCTTTCCCGTTCACCTTGGCCATCGGGCAGCCCATATTGATATCAATTCCTTGATAGCCGTGGTTTTCCAACCAGACTGCTGCGGCGACAAGTTGATCGACGCTCCCTCCAAAAATCTGGACGCTCAGCGGCGAATCTTCGGGATGAGTTTCGACGAGTTCCATCGAATGGCGATGTTCACCGCAAAGCTGTGTCGCGTGAACGAGATCGGTTGTTGCGAGTCCCAACCCGCCCAATTCGCGAATCGCCCGCCGAAATGCCAAATGTGTATACCCGGCCAATGGTGCCAGAAAATAGCGGGATGGAATCTTTCGATCGCCGATCGCGAACGTGTCCGCGACGCGGTTCTCAGCCCGAACTTCAGGATTCATACGGTACAGATCTTCCTGTTTTGACATTTTGCAGTGATGTCGCCGTCAACGCGGATTCAAATTCCACTCTGATTGGCACGTTGAGTCAACCAACTTCAAAATCGACGGCCGACCTGCATCCGGATTCAAACTGAAGGCGTTTGCTGAGCCAATGGCAGCACGACGCAAAAGGTGGTTCCGATTCCCACTTCGCTTGCAACGGAAATTGTTCCGCCGTGTGCGAGAATGATCGAGTGACAGATGCTGAGTCCCAGACCATTACCTCGCTTCGTGCCGAATCTCTGTCGTGCTTTGTCGACCTGATAGAATCGGTCGAAAACCCGCGCGACAGCTTCAGGGGGAATTCCGATACCTGTATCGTCGACAGTCATTCGGCAATACCCTGGCCTGTGGTCGAGTCCAAGTCCGACGGTAACCGTGCCTCCGTTCAAAGTGAATTTGATTGCATTGTCGACAAGATTTGTCAGAACCTGCCGCAATTGTGCGGATTCGCCGCTCGCCACCAGGTCAGCATTCGGCTCAAATCTGATGCGTACGCCACGTTCTTCTGCGACAGCCTCAAACATCTCAACCGTTTTCGAGACGATTTCTTGCAGGTGTACCGGTTCGTGCCGGATGTCGGATGAAGTGGCTTCGCTCTCGGCCAATTGCAAAAGCTGATTGACGAGTTGACCGAGATGATGAACATCGTCGTTGATCTGAAACAGAACTTCCTCGTATTCCTCGACCGATCTCGGCTTTTCGACAGTGACTTCAACCGAACTCTGTATTGCGGCCAGGGGCGAACGCAAGTCATGTGCAGCATTGGCTACGAAATCGCGACTCTTGCGCAAATGGTCGGCAATTTCGTCGAGGAACGTATTGATCTTGCCTGCCAATTGATCGAGTTCATCGCCGACACCTCGTAATTCCAGACGTTCTTCCAGGTGACTTGGACGTAGTCGCTCGGTCGTTTGAATCAGCCGCTTAAGTGGCTCGATCGCCCTCTCCGCAAGCAACAGGCCGCCGAGTGGGGCCAGCAACAGAATTGCCAGACCAACCGGAGCAAGAATGCGTGTCAGCCGCTCGACCGGTTCGTCGATGAACTTCCTTTGCGTCCCGACCCGGATCTTGTATTGAGGTATCCCCTCTCTTTGGAGTTCGCGTTCGATCACACGATGGAATTTAGAGACATAAATCGTGCG
>JANXOO010001017.1 GCA_025353525.1 Schlesneria sp.
GCCAATAATGACACCGCAGTAAGCAACGTGCCAGCGGTCGCTCGATTGTTGACGTTGCCATGCGCAGAGCCGAGGCCGAAGAATTTTCCCTGGCCATGCCATATCATGAATCCGACGGGAATCGTACAGACACCGAATAGCCACAAGTGCCACATGGGAGAACCATTTCGCAGCATTTCCCCGCAGTCTCCGATCCCGTCTATCGAACCGTATGCGATGTATGCTCCGTTCGCGACGCAGCAAAAGCCCGCCACAAACCGAAAAACAAATGCCTCGGGTATTCGCAGCCATGCGACGATTCCCCAAAGCGTCAACGGGGCTGCAACTCCGATGATCGGCCCAGCCCAAACCACAACCAGGGGATGCGGATTTTTGCCCAGGTCGGTCCTCGAAATCGTCCGCGGATCCAGCACGACCCGTTTGACGTCTGCACCGGTGATCATAGCTCCCAACAGGTGGCCAGATTCGTGAACTGCTTGCATCCCGAGCCACGAGGTCACGATGGTGGAAACGATGAGCGTCACCTGGGGAAATCGCGTCATGGTGCTCACTTTCCGTCGGATGAGTCCCTTTTGTCGGATGCGACTCGCTTTTCTTCAGCGGCACTCAACCTGAGATAGAACGGCGACGAACGCCAAAAGTCTTCGTCGGCCGAATCGATGCCGCTCGAGTCGGAAATCATTTGTATACTTGCGATCTGTGCAATGACACTCGCTCGAGCCAGCCGAAATGACTCGTCGATCAGCCACGAACTTCTGTGGATCCCAGCGTCAATTTTAAGAACGCCTGGCCCTGTGACCACATCACAGTCGGTACGCATTCGGCAAAACTCGTCCACAGATATAATGCGGATTGGCGAAGCTTGTTTCCAATGTCGCGATCCGTCTCGAACGTATTCGCCCGCAAACAATTCGTCGCGCTGCGCGTCTTCAATCACGAACAGGCGGTCAACTGAGTCCGGCGCGTTGTTCGCGACTGCAAGAAACGTATCGACGGCGAGGTACCGGCACCGGGTGGCATAGGCAAACGTTTTGGCACATGTCATCCCGACACGCAAGCCGGTAAAGCTGCCCGGGCCGCGACTGACGGCGACGATGTGAACGTCTTGTGGGCTGAACGAGTGGGCATTCAACAGTTCATTGATTTCCAGGACCAATGACTGCGCGTGGCGTCGTCCGACACGATTCAATTGTCGTTCGCCGAGACAGGCTCCGTTGCTGCGGAGGGCAACGGACCCTTCCAAACCGCTGGTTTCAATCCCGAGTATAAGCATTCCGGCTTTGCATCAACCGGCTAATTTCCAGCCGTATTTACCCAATTCGAGGACCAGCATCACGATGCCCATAATCAAAGAGGCGAGTGACACAAACAGTAATGACACATAAATGTCGGGTGCAGGAGCGTTGTCGGTATTGCGAGGAGCCATGATCGACCTTTGCGGATCTGAACGAACTGTCGTGTGTCGGATGCAAAACAGCTAGAATTTGGTGGAAACCTTGTCACCAGCGTGAACCGTCATATTCTTCGCTCGTTCAACGACTGTCCCAACAGACTTATCGGCTTGAACCATCGTCAATCTGACGACCCCGATGTATTTACTGCCATTAGAAATCGTCATCTTGTGGCCATTGACCAGACCATCGTCCGACCCGATCGAGATTTCTACCAATTCCTGCGAGCTTTTGTCTGACTTGCGAACTTCGGTGATCAGTCCGTCAACCGGTGGCGGCGGAGCGGTCTGGACGATCATTTCTTTCGGGTCAGTCGTCAATTTCTTCGATGCAAGAAATGACTTTGTGATTTTGTAATCGTTCAGCAATTGTTCGTACTTGTCCGAGACTTGCTGCAACTGGACGTCGAGCGAAAATCGCTTGTCTTCGGTTTCGTTCCGATTTTTGACCAGCGTTTCGCGAGATGCAAAAAGTTGGCTGTTCACATCACGTTGCAGGTCTGCTTCCTTTTTTCGTTCGATCGCTTCCGTCGTCGTCAATGCGGCAAAATCCCGCTGCTGATCGACTTCTTTCCGCAGTTGGCGGTTCTCGGAATCGAGTGCCGCGACTTGCGTGCTGAGTGCCGTTCCTTGTCCTGACAGCTTCTGATTTTCGGTCGTCAAACGCGCGATCTTGTCCGCAGCATCAGCAAGATCCTTGTCGCGTTCGGCCGTGATATTGCCAATCGTGGTTTTAGACCTGGCGAGTTCGTCTTTTGCCTTCTTTGTGGCCTCTTTCCAATTGGTCTGAGCCGTGTAGACAGCTCCGGCAAAGGCCATAAACATCACGCTTAATACGAGATGCAGTACGACGAGGATTTTACCGACGGTTGTCATGACTTTGCCTTCATCCGTTCAAAATCGACTTTTTTCGACTTCGCACATCACCGACGTGTCCAACATGGACCCGCGCGAAACACGGTCGCTCAATCACCTGAATAATCATCGCCTAATTGCTGTTTCAGCTGTTCGTTGCGACGTTCGAGCCGCCTGCGGTTCTCTTCCAGTCGAACGAGTTCATCTGCGAGTCCGTTTTGCTGCTGTGACGCAGCAAATTTATCATTCCGGAGAATTTCGAGCTGATTTGCCAGGCGGTAAGCTTCTTCGCGCCGTTCGCTCGCAACTCGCAAAACGTCCTGAGTTTGAATCGTTGTTGCCGAAAACTGGCTGCCAACTTCCTTCAGCGAAGCGGAAATTTGCTGAAGGCGCTCGTCAATCTTCGCAAACCGAACCTGAACGCCCGCTTCGTCTTCGGGGATGAGCTTTTTTTGCAATGCGAGGAAGTCCTGAAGTGGCTGGACCTGGGGAGTCAGTTCCTGCAGCTTTTTGCCGGTTTCATCTTCGAGCTTTTTCCTCGATTTCAGCACGACATCGGCGACGATCGGGGTTTTTTCAGCGACGGAAGTGTCGGTACGCCGGTGTTTGGCAGAGTAAGTGACACTTTCGCCAGGTTCCATTGTGAAGACGAATTCTTTCAACAGTTCCTCGGATCGCAATTCACCTTTCCAGTCGAGTCCGCCATTCCGCAACGCCGTCACAAAGGCGAGAAATCCGAGACTGCTCGCGGTAACGAAGACCACCAGAATTTTGCCAATGGTATTCATGCGCCTGCCCAAATGCGTGCCGAGTGAAATGTTCGGTAAATCTTACCGATCCGTAAAAATCAAAGTCAATCAGAAACCGGGCCGCGACTTCGACTTCGTTCGCAACGTTATAATACGCGAGAGATTGAAAAAAGGAAGATCCTTCAGTTGTTCGGCAGACGGACGCAAAGTCTGCAAGACGACAGAGCCGACCGGAACAACTCGCACAAACGCTGCCGTGGATGGTGGAGTTATGCAGTATATGTCGATCGCAACGGCCAATCGAACCAGAGGCCTTCTGGAGCTGCGAACGCGGTTACTGGCTGATCGACCTCCAGAATTCGCTGTCGTCTGACGAGTCCGAACGAGAAGACTCGGCTTTATCCCGGGTCGGCCTGGACAGCGACCCACCTTGCGGCGGGGGTTTGATTTTCGGCTTGTCGACCGATTTTGCGGTCGAACCGGACCCGGACGTTTCGATCTCTGCCGATTCCAGCGGATCAATCAAAAAATCGACCACCGGCTCGTCGTCTGCCTGTTGCCGTCCCGATCCGGCTTTTCCCGCCTTCAAAGGAACTGACGATGGGGATTTTGCCGGTGTGACAGGAGCAACCGATCGCCGCGACGCATTGCCTGGCGAGATTCTGACTCCGCCGGGCGAAGTTCGACTTCCTTTCGCAGAGCTGTCGGCACTCTTCGATTTTGGAGGCGGAGATGGACAGTGTGGACACTTTCCCCGTGCATCGATCGGTTCACCGCATTGATTGCACAGCGGAATCGGTTTGTTCGATTCTTCCAGATGGGACAAATTCTTTGATGACAGTGATGCCAATTTGGGAGCGGGCCTTGATGGCTCGACCGTTTTCGCCTTTTTCAAGGGATTCATTTCGAGTGGAGTCATCTGCGGAACTGCCGGAACGGGCACATCGACGACCGGGTGCGAATCGGACGGCGATTTGACAACGACATCAGAATCTTCGCTAAGGGCAGTCACGACAAGGTTTTCAGGGCGGATGATCTCTGTCTGCGCTTCTTGTCCGGTCGCCAGTACTTTGG
>JANXOO010001150.1 GCA_025353525.1 Schlesneria sp.
CGTCGCCTTGAAAATCCTGTCTCCCGATGTCTCGGATTCGGAATCGTTGCAGCGCCGGTTCGAGCGGGAAATTTCGATCCTCAAGAAATTGCAGCACCCTCATATCGTTCGCTACTACGGCGGGGGAAAATTCGGCACGCAACGCTTCTATGCCATGGAACTCGTCGAAGGAGGTTCGGTCGAGGAATACCTGAAACGGAAGAAGCGATTGCCATGGGAAGAAGCACTCGACATTGCCGCTCAGGTGGCCCGTGCGCTCGAACACGCCCATGAAGCAGGTGTCATCCATCGCGACCTGAAACCGGCCAATCTGATGATGACATTGGGCAACGTCATCAAACTGACCGACTTTGGCATCGCCCGTGATACGACGGCGACCGCCATTACCGCCGCCGGGAAGACAGTCGGAACGTACGCTTATATGGCTCCTGAACAAATTCGTGGCAAACCTCCCGTCGATAAGAAGACAGACCTTTATGCGCTCGGTTGCGTCCTGTTCGAAATGATTTCCGGGGAAACACCGTTCACCAGCGAAAATCAGGGCGAGATGCTGATGCAGCATTTGCAGGAAGAGCCGCCGCGAATCACGTCGCTCGTTCCCGACTGCCCGATTTTCCTCGAAGATCTGATCTTCAAACTGCTGGAAAAAGATCCGGGTGATCGCGTTTATGATGCTTTGGCACTTCAGTCCGAGATGGAAGACGTTCGCACAAAAGTCACCCAACAGCGCAGCGTCGCCGCGCAGACTCTTTCGGAAAGGACCACGATCGGCAGGACGAAATCGGCTGAAGAACTGAAGTCAATCCTGGGAAAGAAAAAGAAGAAAAAACGGAAAGAGGTTGTTCCGTTCTATGAATCGGTCTGGTTTCTGGGTTTGTGCCTCGCGATGGTTGCAGGGCTGGTGATTTGGTCGCTGCTTCCATCGGGCGAGTCGCAATTGATGGCGCGCGCTGAAACATTGAACAAGTCCGAGTTCCAGATGGATTGGCGCGACGCCAAAGAAAAATACCTCGTCCCGCTTCTCGAGCGATTCCCCAAGGGCCGCTTCGCCGACAAAGCCGAACTGATGATCGTCGACATCGACAAGCGATCGCTCGACAAGGAAATGCACAGTCCCCGACGCCTGAAGCAGGGCCCCGAGAATGAAGTTGAAAAGCAGATTCTTGCGGCGGAACACTTCCTGAAGTTCGGCGACCGCGTCACCGCACTCCGCAAGTTCCGCAGCATCACGCAGCTCTTCAAGGACAAAGAAGAGTACCGGGTCTATGTCCTGCTGGCACAGGAACAGCTCGACGCGATCAACAAGGCCGGCTTTGGTGACGACGACTACGTTTCGTACCTGAACAAACGCTTGAAAGAAGCCGATTCGCTGTTTCGCAAAGGCAATCGCACGGAATCGGAAGAGATCTGGCAGAGCATCAAAACGCTCTACAAGGACAACGATGAAGTGCAGCCACAAGTCGCCTACGCGATCCGGCGAATCAACCGCGAAGAACCCGGCGTTGCCCCTTGGGCCGATTCCGGCGAAGCTGCCGAGACGTTGGCCAACCCGCAGGACTGAAATTCCACGCCGCCGAATCAACAGATGATGAAAAAAGCGTGTGACGGAAAAAACACATGACAGAATAATGAAAGACGGACAGCAGGATCGATTCCTCTGCCCGTCTTCGATTTCAATCCACCTGTCTTCGAATTCAAATCAAAGTCACAGCATTATGCCATGTCTTTGAGAGCCTTCAGAGCGCGGATCTTCACGACTTTGCGAGCAGGCTTGGCCTTGACGGTCATCATTTCGCCAGGCTTGAACGGATTGGGGCGCTGAGCGGCCTTGGTTGCCGGCTTGGTGATGACGGTGATCTTCATCAGGCCAGGAATGTTGAACACTTGTGGGCCTTTCTTGCCGATTTCCTTGCTGATCAGGTCGGTCAATCCGGCGATGACGCTCCCCACGTCCTTGCGTGCGAGTCCCGTTGTTTCGGCCAATGCGTTGATCACATCGGTCTTGCTCATCGGCTTCTTCGTCTCTGACATCGTATTCTCCTGTCGTGCGACAATCCTGTCTGCGAATTCCATTTCGAAAGCGACTTCAATGTCTTGTGAGGAACAGCGCTCCTCGTTGATTTTGTAGTTAAATCAGCAGCAATTTCAATGTCAATGAAGTCTCACCTCTTTTTTACCCATGTTTTTCCGAGTTTTTTACGGAATCATGGTCCGGAACACCGTGTTTTTCGCTGTCAATGACCCCGCTTTACGTCCGAAATACCTGTTTTTACAGTGTTTTTGATTCATTCGTCGTCGAAAAATACTCGCCGGTGATCCGCCGAAACATTTCCTTCGTTGTCCGTTCTGCTGGATTGATGGCGCGCCGCTGGTTAGAGTTCGTGCCACAACAGAGTTCGTCGCCTGGCGGCGGGCTTGAGACATTTTCACCTGGAACTTTGTGACACTTGATTCAGAGGAGCGTTCTGTGACCGACAAGCCGACTGTCCTGCCGAGTGGTCCTGATGGCAAACCGATTATTCTGGTTTCGTATCCCAAGATTATCCTGCTATACCCCACGTTTATCGCGTCGATCGTCGCCGCACTGCTGACGTGCTTTTACGATGTCGGGCATGCGCACAACCAGTCGATCACCGTCATATTTCTTGGTTTGATGACCGTCAATATGGTTGTCCTTGCCTTCGATTTTCCCCGAACGACATCGCTGATCGTCTTTTTCATCCTGGTCACGCTCGGGATGGGACTGCTGTTGACATCAATCTATATCCCGAATTTGCTTCCTGCCGTCACGGGCATGCTCGGCAAGGTCGATCCGCGAGCGAATGCGATGTTCTACGTCTGCTTCGCGTCGATGCTGGGCGTGATCTATATCGGGGTCTTCATCAATATCAGGTTTGACTACTGGGAAGTTCGCCCCAACGAATTGCTGCACCACCACGGTTTCCTGAGCAGCCTCGAACGGTACTCGTCGCCCAATTTGCGAATCAGCAAGGAAATCGACGATGTCTTCGAATACATGCTGCTCCGCTGCGGCCGGTTGATCCTGCACCCCAGCAACGAACCGCGCGCGTTCGTGCTGGACAACGTTCTGGGAATCGACGCCAAAGAAGCGGCAATCACGAAAATGCTGGGCGCGCTACAGGTTCAAATTCGCGACGAGCGAACCGATACCAGTAAAAACTGAGATCGCGACGTCAGGAGTGACTCGACCTGCATCGGGCCCCTTCAGGCAACGCCGTGAAGCAATTGCCAGATCGTTTTTTGCGGAAACAGGCGAGCCGAGCGGCGTCAGCCCTCGGACCGAATCGCGGATAAGACCGAGGGCTCACACCGCTCGGCTCGCCTGGATTCTCGTCTCGACCTGCATCGGGCCCCT
>JANXOO010001164.1 GCA_025353525.1 Schlesneria sp.
GAAACTGAAGCCTCGCTGATCTCCCGGGCCCAAGTGGCCGTCAGTCATTGCAACTGGGAAGTCGGTGAGTGCGCTGCAATCTGGACAAAGCGATTCGCTCGCGGTCGCACCGATACGGATTTCGCGGCACTCGTTTCACTCAGTGCCGATCAGGTTTATCAGAGACGGCGCGTCTGGGAAACGTTTGCTGACGTCTATGCGAACTATTTGACTTTGAAATGGTCGCACTTTTATGCGGCCATTAACTGGGACGACGCCGCCGAATGCCTGCAATGGGCCGACGATGTTCAGGCCGGCGTTGCCGAGATGAAAGCCTGGCGACGTGCTCAACGAGGCGAAGACCTGGATGCCCCTCCCATGGACGAGGCACTCGATGGCCTGTCCGCCGAACCGGCACTGGCTCGCGAAGCCGCTCCGTTCGATCGTGAATCATTTTCGGTTTCTGCAAATGGAAGTACGGGTGACGAGTCGTCCTCAAACCTTGCATCCGCCAGCCGGTTGACACAGGACGGGTCAGATTACGCTCCGTTCAATGCAACAGCAGTCGTTCCTCCACGCGAATCGGGCGATCGACCGACCCTGAGCAGTGAGCAGATTGCAAAGCGGCTGACGACAACGATCGAACGCTGCAACGCGCTCTTTACGACCGAATTCATCGGCGAATTCGCCGATCTTCCCGATAAGGTTCGCAAACGATTGCTCGTTGCGATCGGGCACCTGAACGAGAAGCTGGAAGAGCTCGGATAATCCCGCAGTTCTTTCGAAATGCGTCAATGACAGGTCGCGAATTCGCGACCGCAATGGAGATCGAATTGATCCACTTCGTGGCCCAACAGATGATGGGTCGCTGACAGTACTTCGCGCGGGCTGAACGGTTTTGGAAAGACCTGGGCGATATCGAGCGAATGGAGCAATTCCGATTGCTCGATCGTCTCGAAAATGTTTTCCGTCAAAGCGATCACCGGCAGATCTGACAACCAGTCTGTTGATCGAAGTGTCTGGACGAATTCCATGCCGCGTAGCATGGAAACGTCGACGATCAGGACTGCGGGGGCATCGTGGGAGTTCAGGTAACGTCCGCACGAATCGATATCAGAGACCGCTTTGACATCGAACCCGGCCCGCGTGAACTTCAGCGAGATCGCCCGGACGACATGGGGTTCATTGTTACAGACGAGAATTTGCTGCGTCATCGGTATGCCTCGCGGAGTTGAGGGGTCTGGACTTCGGAAGGCTGCGCGCCAAACGTCAGGTTCGCCGTGCGTCAGATGTTCAGTGTGCGAGCTGCTACCCTTGAACCTAAATCGAACTTTGCCAGTTGTCCAATCGAATCCGATCCGTAAAGGCCATCACATCGCATAAGAAACCCTCATTGGAACCGAATATTCCGTTCGGGCGAGAAATAACGCCTGCAAGAGTTACACCAATACACCTGACTGCACTGCGCTCCGCTCCAGGCATTTTTTGGGGACGAACCCAGAGTATTTCCGGACTGAGTCGCATATCGTAGAAAGCTGGTGTCCTTTGTTTCCTGCTGAGCAGGGAAAAAACGGCTTCAGAAAAGTTTAAATGATCAAGTCGACGCATTTGCCAAACCGTGGCCTTTATTGGAACATCATCACATAACACGATCGCCACCATTCGCGCAACACCGGACTCGTCCGTTTTTTTGCAATTCAAGCTTCACTCGTGATGAGTTCATATGCCCCTTCCCGTGTCTCCGTCGCTTTTGCTCGCTGCTGCGGGATTTCTCCTCGTGATGGGACGGTATTCGGGATTCCGAAACCGTTGGACCCTGGAAATATTCTCGTTCCTCGTGTTGCTCGCATCGGCATGGATTCTTTTTGCCGATTATGTTCCCTCTGTCGCGACAGCAAATGGTGCGTCTGTCGGAAAAACAGATGCATCCCGAGTATGGGTCAACGACCGGCTCGCGGTTTCGGAACAGTGGGTCATCCTGGCGTTCG
>JANXOO010001220.1 GCA_025353525.1 Schlesneria sp.
GCCGTCGTTACGATAGAGATATGAAAACGCTCCCGGAAAGTTTTGCGGACGCCCGTAAGCTCGTTCGCCTCCCGTCAGCGTGAAGGGTTGAGCCTTGTCGAATTCGCGGTTCCATTTCACATAATTCGCTACGAACAGGTCGAGATCGCCGTCGTTGTCGTAATCCAGAAAGCCGCAACTGGTGCTCCATTCGTCCTTGTCACCTGCGACACCCCATGCGTCCGTAACATCGACGAATTTGCCTCCATCGTTGCGGAACAGGTGGTTCGGTCCGACCGCCGAGAAGAAAATGTCGAGATCGCCGTCGCTGTCAAAATCCCCGATCGCGACACCTTGGCCGTAGAATGTAACGCCCAGTCCTGCTTCATTCGTGACTTCCGTAAACGTGCAATCGCCGTCGTTGCGGTAGAGTGCTTGTGTCGGCGGACGATCGACCGGAAGGTTGTCCCACGGCCATTTGCACGAATTCACCAGCAAAATGTCCTGATCGCCGTCTCCGTCATAGTCGAGAAATGCACAACCGCCCCCCATTGTTTCTGGAAGCAGTTTTTCGCCGGCAGCACCGCTGTCATGAATGAATCTGATCCCCGCAGCGGCGGTGATGTCGGTGAAGGGCATCTCGGGAATGGCAACAGTAAGCCGTTCACGGATTTCCGGAACTTTGTGTTCCGTCGCCCGTTCAACTTTCGGAGGCTTGTGGTTGATCGTTCTGTAAACAACGACACCTCCTGCGATGAGAGCAACAGCAATGATGCTGGCAGACCAGGCAAACGCACGTCCAACGACCGCGTCGTCGCGTTCTTCTTCCTGTAGTTGCGGCTGATTCATCGATTACTTTCCGTCCTGATTCAATTTTGATAAAGCGATGCGATCGCCTGGTGTGATCGGCCTTCGTCGGAAAATATTCCGACGAAGGCCGCACCCTGTCAGACGATTATTTGTCTGCAACCGCAGGTCCGTCCAGCACCCTGGCCGCGTCGGCCAGACCTGGTGCCCCAGGTCTGTTCAGGGAATAGATTACAATCGGCTCTGATGCCTTGGCCGCGTGCGGGTACTTCACTTTTGCCTTTTGCTGTGCCACATCGCGAGCGTTGTCGTCCGGTTTGTAACGTTCGTGCTGTGCCCCGTGTTCTTTTGCCAGCCGCTCATGTTCGGCGGCTGCCGACGGGTGACCGAGTCCCTCTTGAATCGTCTTGAGTTCGACATGAATCTGCCTCAATCCGTAGTGCGCGGGTACGTTTTCGGAATCGAGTCGAAGCGTCTTTCGGTACTGAGCTGCGGCCTCTTGTAGCAGTTCCTGACGAGCCTCTGTCTGTGCCGGATCGCGGATTTGCTTGGCTCGTTCAAACACGGTTTGACCGAGCAAATTGATGACTTCGTAGTCCATACTGAAATCAAATCCTCGTTCGGTACGCTGAGGCGTTTTATCTTCCAGCACCGAACGGAATGCGCGTTCCGCGTCACTCAGTCGACCCTGTTGCAGATTGATGACGCCGGTCAGCCACGAAATCGTCCATGGCGGAGCAGGGGGATCTTTGAAAGCGGCGGCCCGAACAATGGCTTCGGTCGCCTCGTCCAGCAAACCTTCTTCGAAATAGGCCCGGGCGATATTTAATGCACCGTCGTACCGCTTGTTGCCGTCGAGTTGTTCCAGACGCGTAAACGCTTCACCCGCCTGTTTCAGTTCCGCTCGCCCCTTCAGGAACAGTCCGATTCCATAATCGTTCCAGCGTTGCCACAAGGGGATTTCCATTTTTGAGTTTTCAACAGCCGTTTCAATGCCCTCGATCGGGAACGTGATCGTGTCGGTGGCAAGTGTCGTGATCGGCAGGTCGTTGGAGTACGGCTCGTTTGGCTGATGCCCGCGAATCGGATGATCACCCGGCCTGGCCTGTTTCGTGAAGAAGTCCGTAAAAATCTTGTCGAACTTGCGGTATTGCAGTTTGACTTCGACTGTTACCGGCCCCTTGATGTCGACAGGAACGGGCAGGCTGTAATGCACAGTGCTTGCGGCACCTGGTGGAATCTGGTTGTTGTAGAGCGGAGTGAAGATATCCTGCGGATTGCGGCGATCGATTCGATTGCCATCTTTATCGAGCATAAACACGTTGATGAAGTGCGACCACGGATCGACTTCCTTTTTATCGTCGATCCCGCCGTTGCGTCCGATCACACGACCGCCGCTGGTGACGGTCACATCGAGCCAGACTTCGTTCGAATCGGCGGTCCCCTGCGTGAACGGGTGTCCCATCTTCAGCGTCCGCACGACTGTTTCCAGCAAGTACGTCTGACCGGGTTTCAAAGCGGGAACCCCAGGCCGCAACGGAGCGATCAGTTTGCCGTCAACCTCGCCTCCTTCTTTGATACCGAAGATGTCGACTCGCAGTTTTTCCTTGAGAAATGTCTGATGAGCCGCGATCGCTGCCGGATCGTCTTTCAACCACGCCAGTCCCGTATTGGCGGCGGGGAACAGGTGACCATGAATACTGGATTGTTTGGCAGCGGCGAACAGTTTTGCACCGAAGTCGTTCGACTCCTGCAGCGGCATATGGCAGCCATTGCAGTTCTGCACGGCCTTTTCAGGGTAGTAGAAGCTGCGGGCACCGTGTCCGGAAACTCCACTCAGCAAATACGTGTCGTGATGATTCTGTCCTCGCAGAAACTCTTTGTAGTGATTCAGAGCGTACGGCAGATGAACTTTGTGGCAGGTCGAACAAAAGTCGGCCGATTTGTGGAAATCTTTCAGGAATGTCTTTTTGTGGAGTGCGGGCTTGGCTTTGATCAGCTGATTATTGACCCACTGCAACACGGCATTGTCGCTGAATGCAAACGGATACTGTTCGGGTTCTTCGATCGTGAAGTCGGCATTTCCTTTCGTGCTGTTGACGTGCGTGATCGCGTGGCACACCGTGCAGGTGATTCCGGCCTGTGAGGTGGGATGCTTGACATCATCAAATTTCGGATCGTCGAACGCTCCGCTGAAAAACGGTACGGGATCGTGACAACCGGCGCAAAATCGCGAACCGCGCACGTCGCCGTCACGCTTGAACGACACGTCCCGAGTCTCACGAACGCTCGCCAGGTATGCCGGGTTGTTGAACGAACTGAAGCGATGCGAGCTGTGGTACCACCCCTGATAGGCATCCTGATGGCATTTCAGGCAATAGGCATCGTTCATCAGCGATTCGGCTGGAATGAAGTCGCCGGTGGAAGTACGTGCCAGCGACGGGAAGAAATACTTTTCCGCTCCTTCAGACGGCCCCGCCTTGTTCCACTGTCGCGGGTCCTGATTGTGCATGGAAATCATCGCCCCACCGACAATCGCAACAACGGCGACGTAAGCAAATCCGAGCGTCCACTTGATCTTCGGTCCTGCCAGGCGATGCAGCCAATAAAGCCACAAACAGAACAGCGGGGCGGCGATATGCGCCCAATAGACGACAGACCGTGTGGCGGCGTTCTTGATGACGAAGACCGAACCTTTTCCCCCCAGATCGATCCGCATCAGCAAAATGCCGGTGACAAGCAACACGAGCGACGCGACGAACAGTGCGTAGCCGACCCGAATGGCTCGTTTGTTTTTCCGGAATCGCGTGTTGAGGAGGTGAATCAGGACGAAGGCCAGGAACGGAACCAGCATGACGACGCCGAGGATCAGGTGACCTGCGAACATCAGCATATAAAACCAGTTTTCGTACGTCCGTCCCGAATTCCAGCTCAGGTAAGTCACACTGGCAAGATAGGCCGAATTCGCACCGAGCAACCCGATCAGGGCAAAGACGATCCACATCAGAATTCGCAGTCGAGGCCCGACGGCAGGAATAACAACGGCACGCGCCGGTCGCGGTGCGGCAGGGGGGACTGTTGCGGACATACTGTAAACTCCGTCGAAAAACAGCGATAAAATAAATTATGGTTGACGATGCCCTAAGTGCCTTCGTCGACCAGGTCGATTCGAATTGACGCTACAAAAGAAAAGAAAAGAAAAGAGCGGCGAGCAGACGGTATCACCCTTCTGTCACGGCCGGATTCTTCTTCCGGGAAAACCCCGGTTTGCCACCAGGTGTGATGATGCAGGTCATTCCGCGGGGTCAACGCCATCGTAACGGGAAGATTGTCCCGAATGACATCAAGTTGGTCTGATTTGGCCGGTTTTCATTCGAGGAAAATACTCGCTGTTACCCGGGATACAGGAAAACTCGTGACTTTAAATAAACACGCGAATTCAATGTAACCACACCAAACCGGGGCCTCCCGAAACAGGAGGCAGCCAAACCGACACCAAGGTCGAGCCAACCGGGGAGGTCGATCGAGGCGGCGAGAAACGCCATCTGAAGAGCAATCATCGGATGTGCGTTCCAGAAACGACCAACCACAACTGGTCACATCAGCGAGACGGACGCAATCGCAAAGGTCATTGATGATTCGGTGACCGACGGGCGACGGTTTTTCGACAGGCAGCACCGGTGTTTGTTGGCACGACGGACCAGAACAGCGGGGCGTGGCTGGCGACGATTGGTCGAATGGCAGCGATGAATCGCGCTCGACACGGGATTCCACCAGGTAAACGGCCCCAATTGGCACAGTCTGATCTCGATCTGATTGAAATCCGATCGACTGGCGGGAAATTCCGTGGTGCATGATTCCGTGGTGCAAATAGTCACCGCACGAGGCATGAGTCTTGTCGGTCAGGCCAAGAAGCCAGATTGCAACGAGAGCGCACGCGATCCATCGGAAAGATCCCGAACAGGAAATCAACGCCACTCGCGAAGCGGAACTCATGCAAATCCGATGCTGCAAACCAGCAGACCGACCCAGGAAACGTACGTAATGTAGGGATCAATCGTTGGGACCGTCAATTATAAACAAGAGGTGAGGCCGGTTTTTTTGTCAAAAGAAACGAAAGACGCGGGTTCTGAATGATGAGTGTGATGAGGAGCGGGGGCAGAGAAGGGGAGAGCCCATGAATCGCAATGACGTCCGTCCGCCTTCGCGAATTTTTCCACGGCGAATCGTCAAAGAGAGGAAGCTAACCACAGAGACACAGAGGCACAGAGAAGACAAGCAAGAAAAGGCGAATCCGCATCATGGGAGGGCGAGGCTCCGACCGCGCCGCCACGTTGCTGCGTCTTCCCACATGACAAAGACCAATAACGAATTCCTGATCCCGAAACAAACTCCCACACCCCACACTAAGAACACGAATTAAAGAGTGAACGACAGACACAGAGAAGACAAGAAAGAAAAAATGTCTTCCCCAAAAATGCCATGCCTGAACGAAGAAACGAGAAACCCCGGTCAGTCTCTCGGAGCGCCCTCGCAACGTGCCTCTTCTCCTTCCTTCTCTGTGCCTCGGCGTCTTGTGGTAAAAAATCTTTCCATTTCTCCGCAGCATATCGCAAAGCGATTCAGTCAGTTTTAGCTAAAATGGTTCCGACAGTAGATGATGCACCGGTCCTAAGTGCCTGTCCGTCAGGTTCCACCGGACTCTTCAGTGTTGCAGTAACCGACCAACCGATCTTCGCTCGCT
>JANXOO010001266.1 GCA_025353525.1 Schlesneria sp.
TTCATGGACTACATTTGCTCGCTGACAGGCAAGAGTCCTTCGACAACCGGTGCCGGCAGTGAAGGGGCATTGACCAAAGGGCCGTTCAACGCCCTGATTCCGACGGCGGACATTAATACGGCACTGGTCTCGATGATCCTGACGGATCTGCCAGGCTATTCGACAGCAGCAGGATACATTGGCCCCGATGCGCGGTTCGACCACGACATCAGTTTGCTCGTTCCGGAAATCTGGTGCCGCATGTCACCGGACGAACGCAAACCGGAAAATCTGATCCGCGAACGGTCGCTCGAACAGATCCAGGATCTGCAGTACAACGGCGAGAAGATTCCGGCCAGCCGGCTGGGGTACCGTATCACCGACCGATTCATTCGTCGCTACTTCGGGCGAGTGTTCGACAATCCCGATAAAGTCTTCGACAAATCGATTCTGCAACCTGAAACTCAGGATATGGATTCGTTCGCAGACGGAGTAAAATACATCGTTGAAGCACAGCGCCGATCAGCCATGCAATACTTCGACGACGGGACAATCGAAAAAGCCTGCCCGCCGCTCAAGATTCTGTTAACGATCATGGCCCACGGACATTTCGAAGGAAAAACAGAACGCGACCCTGGTATCAGGCAACTTTTTACCCGGGAATCGTTGGTGAAGAGCGACTGGTATCGCGAGCGACTTGAGACAAAGCAACAGCGGGATATTGCCTTGTGGGAGCGACACCGGGATTATCTCGACAGCTATCTGGGTGAGCGTCACAACGCCGAGTCTGTCGTACGGGAAACCGTCCTGAGCGGTCAGGCCGTCGTTGCCAGAGAACTGACCCGCGTCCGCAGTCCGGAGTATCTGAAAGAACTGCAGGGGACACTCGGAGCCGAACCCAGGCTGTGAACGCAAACCGGCGACAACCGAAGTAGCCTCTTGAATGTGAGCCTGGGTAAAACCTGAGCGTTTTCGCGGGTTCCATTGAAGGACGAGCCGAACGGCATCTTCAGCAGTTGCGGCGGAGGTGCTGTTCATGCCTGGCTCCCCAATGGACGTTCGCAAGTAATTCCGTCCCAAAAGCAGTTTCGAACCCACCGATGAGTTTTTCCACCTGCCGTCGGTGATGTTGACACTCACTGTGCGCTTGCAAGAACTCCCGCGCCACTTTTAATTGCCTGTACAGAGTCAATTAGAATTCCCGCCGTGGAAGAATCATTGTCGCCAAACAGAATGACGCGGTACGTCAACGTTGTGAGGATGTCACCTCGCAGACTTTACTCTCATGGGTTAAATACGGAAAATGGCCCGCGCGCTGTGTCGTTGAACTGAAATGAACCCGATGCCGATGACTTGGACACTTGGAAAGTTGTTAATTTGAAGTTGTTCTGACGCGACTGGCGGATACGTTCGTCCGACATTGCATCCATTCGACGGTTGAATCAATTGGCGGATCCATCTCCGGTGTGACGAGCGAAATGTTCTTGCGAATTTCCATGTCAAAGAGGTTTGCTGCGAATGCGATTTGCTGAACTGGTTGCCGAACTTGACGAATTGGACCCCGATGAAAAGCTGCAGTGGCTGGTCGAATTCGCGGATGAACTTCCCGGTTTGTCGGCCGGAAAGATGTCCGAGCCGTTTCCGGATTCGTGCCTGATCCGAGAATGTCAGACTCCGGTCCACGTGTGGGTGGCTGTCGATGACGGAAAAATCCATCTTGAAGCGGATGTGCCACAGAAATCGCCGACCGTTCGCGGACTGGTGGCGCTTATCGTCTGCGGACTCGAAGGCGCTTCCGTTTCTGAGGGACTGGCTTTGCCTGAGGATATGGTGGCACATCTCGGATTGGCCAATGTTCTTGGTATGACGCGGCAGCAAGGGTTTCGCGGGTTCATGTCGCGGATCAAACGGGAATTGAGCAAATCAATCCATTAACGGACGCCGATGAATTCTGTTGGGGTGGCTGGCCGAAAAGGAGAAACCGGTCGCTGAAAAACGGGGACAATCACCAGTAAGACCCGGAGCCAGCCCCCGTTTTTCAGCCGGTAAATGTTCCAATGCCGGTTTCCTCGCTGCCGCTTGTCGTCATTTTTTTGCCGCGAACGTGATTTGAACCGGGAACTCCCGATGTTTGAGTCTGCGGGGGTCAAGCAGGGATTTCTTCCCGTTCTCAGGAAAACACCGGAATTCGTATCCACATTTGTGAATGAACCGTTATTCTGTTCACAGAACCTGACGTTCAGCGTGAGTTGAAATATTCGCCTGAAGCTGACATTTGTCGGAGTTTGACGTGCCGACAGGCAATCAGACTTGCTTCGCAAAGGCTGGCTTTCGGCAAATGTTTTCGTTCCTGATGTCGAGCCGTGGTGATTAACGTTTGTGGCGTGTTGTGTTCCGATCAAGACGATTGGTCGATGTCCGCGTCGCGAGAAATCGTAAATACTTTTCAAGGGGAAATTGTCTGATGGTCACAAGTGAAAAGCAGGGACGATCCGGACGTTCATCGAGTGCTCCGAAACCGGAAAACAGGAAAATGATTACGCCGCCGGAAGAAACGGCTCCTCGCCTGCTTCCGTCGACCGATCTTCCGTCGTACACCTATGTTCCTGGGACAGATACTCCCCATCCTTATCGCGATGCGCGGGGACACAGTTACCAGAAGAAGGCGCAGTCGCCGAAAATGTTGACCGCTTCGAACTGGGCGGAAAACCGGAATTACCTGTTGGCACTCGATTTCTTCAATCACGGTTACTATTGGGAATCGCACGAAGAATGGGAGCGACTTTTGCGGACCACGGGGAACGACTGTCCTGTCGGTCGATTCCTGAAGGGTCTTGTGAAACTTTCCGCCGCCGGTGTGAAAGTGCGTGAAAACAGCATTCACGGCGTCCGCCGTCATGCAGCCTCTGCGGGCGAAGTCTTTGCCGATGTCGCCGCGGAAGTCGGTACCGAATACTTTTGTGGTCTGGAATTCACCACGCTGCAATTCGCGGCTGACCGCGCGGCACAGATTTCCTACAAAGACAAAATCGGCTCGCCACGTGAACCGTCACGCGTCTTTCCGTTCGTGCTGAACACCGAAGTCCTGCAACTGTCGTGACATTTGCTGTCATATCGATTGTCCGCGAGTGCGAATGCACTCGCCGCAATCGCCAAATGCAGTAACGGTTTTTGAAAAAATCACAGCACGATTCCCCATACGGGAATCGGGCTGTTTTCATTGATTGCTGCTGTTTTCGAGTACTTCTGCTGCGCTGAATACCGATTCTGCCGCGTGATTCTATTCCTTGTCGGAAAGCCGTCAGAAGTATTCGAACATCCGTCGGAATTCCCCGCACATTGGTGCATCGGACCAGACGTTGAAATACGCGATTTGAAATCGTGCGTCGCGCAGGTTTTACCTTGTTCCTTCAAAGCGTTACAGTATTTGCTTGCCCGTTTGGTTGACCGGGTTTCAAACACATATCATCCGAGGAGCACTTCTTATGAGCCGTCGTTCCAGTCGTCGCGACTTTCTCAAGTCGTCGACCGCCGTTCTCGCCGGGGCAACAATGCCCTATTGGTTTACATCGACCAGCAATCTCGCGCTGGGCCGCCAAAGTGTCAATGACCGACCGGTGCTCGGATGTATTGGGACGGGAGATCGCTGGGACGCCGTCGGTCCCAATGCAATGGCGCTTTCAGACTGCGTGGCAGTCTGTGATGTCGATCGTAACCATCTTGAAAAGGGCCGCGACCGGGTCAAGGATATCCAGAGCAAAAAGGGGGTCTCGGGCGAACCCGAGATGTACGAAGACTATCGCAAAATTCTCGATCGAAAAGATGTTCAGGTCGTAACGATCGTGACCACTGACCATTGGCATTCGAAAATTGCGATCGAGGCCATGCAAGCCGGCAAGGATGTCTACTGCGAAAAGCCGCTGACTCTGACGATCCTCGAAGGCAAACAGATCATCAAGGTTCTGAAAGAGACCGGACGCGTCTTTCAGGTGGGAACTCAACAACGGTCAGAATTCTCGACGAACGGCAATCAGGTTCAGAATCAGTTCCTGAAGGCTGTTGCCATCGCTCGTAGCGGTCGACTCGGCAAGATCACCAAAGTGACTTGCGGCATTAATGGTGCTCCAACCAGTGGCGAAATCCCCAAGGCCGCTATTCCGGAGGGTCTGAATTGGGATATGTGGCTCGGCCAGGCTCCGATGACCGATTACTTGCAAGGCGAATTTGGCAACAACAAGAGGTACCCCGAAGCACGGACCCACTACGAATTCCGCTGGTGGTACGAATACTCCGGTGGCAAGATGACTGACTGGGGCGCCCACCATGTCGACGTGGGGATGTGGGGTCTGGGCATGGACAACAGTGGTCCGATCTCGGTCGAAGGGACGGCAGAGCATCCCGTTCCGCTCGTCGATGGCATGCCGACAGTTTCCAATCGGTACAATGTCGCCCACAAATTCGACGTTGTCGCGAAGTTCGCTGGCGGCGCTGAACTGCATATCACCAGCGAAGGTGATAACGGAGTTCTGTTTGAAGGAACCGAAGGTCGCATCTTCGTCAATCGAGGCAAGCTGTCGGGAGCACCTGTCGACGATTTGGCGACCAACCCGCTGCCCGAATCGTTGCTGAAAGAACTCTACAAGGGGAAAGAGCCGAAGGGTGGCCACAACGCTCATATGGAAAACTTCTTTGATTGCGTCAAAGATCGAGGCCTTCCCGTGAGTGATGTCTTTTCGCACCATCGCGCGATGACGACTTGTCACCTCGCCAATATCGCGATTCGGCTCGGACGCAAGATCGAATGGAATCCCGAGACGGAACAGATCATCAACGACAAAGACGCCGCCAAATGGATCGGACGCGAACAGCGCAAGGGTTACGAGATCAACGTCAGCGTGTGATTTCTCCCCTTTTACCGTTCCCGATTTGACTTGTCTGGTAATGCAGCGCCGTGAAGCAATTGTCAAATCGTTTTTTTGCTGAAACAGGCGAGCCGAGCGACGTAAGACCTCGGAGCGAATTGCGGAAAAGTCCTGGGGGTTAAGCCGCCCGGCTCGCCTGGATTCTCGTTCTGCTTTGTTTTTCCATCTGAAAATGCTTCACGGCATTGCCGGTAATTATAGATTGTACAGGCCGATCAGCCCGGTAAATCGGGTCGATCGGCCTGTTTTTACTCCGAGTCCACAATGATCGACGAACTTAAAATCGCTGTGAACGACCTGCTCGACGAGCGGGCTCTGTCATCCGATGTCATGAAATCGGCGGTTGGATCGATCATGGATGGTCGCTGTTCCGACGCCGAAATTGCAGCGTTTCTGACCGCCTTGCGTTGTCGGGGCGAATCGATCGGGGAACTGGTCGGTGCTGCTCAAGCGATGCGGGAACGAGCAACTCCGATCGTATGTCAGACACAGGGGCTGCTCGATACCTGTGGCACCGGTGGCGACCTGCTGCATACGTTCAACATCAGCACCGCCGCTGCTCTGGTCGCCGCTGCGGCAGGACAGCCGGTGGCCAAGCACGGAAATCGCGGAGCGACCAGCACGACCGGTTCGGCAGATGTCCTGGAAGCCCTGGGGGTCAATCTTCAACTCTCCCCGGAACGAGTTGCCAGGTGCATCGACGAGGTTGGCATCGGTTTTTGCTTTGCACCACTTTTACATGGTGCCATGAAGCATGTGGCACCCGTCAGAAAACAGCTCGGGTTCCGAACGATTTTTAACCTGCTCGGCCCGCTCACGAATCCGGCTCGGGCAACGTATCAGGTGATCGGTGCCACTCGAAATAAGGTCGCCGAAATGCTGGCTCAGGCGCTGTACGAATTGGGAAGCGAACGAGCGATCGTCGTGTGTGGAAACAACGAACTGGACGAAGTCAGCCTGTGGGGCGAAACGGTCGCATTTGAAGTTTCCCGTCGAGGAGTCGTACATCACACGTGGGACGCGTCGATGCTGGGTCTTGCCGAATGCCGCGTTGATGCATTGAGAATCAACAGTGCCGCCGAAAGTGCCGAAGTCATCCGCCGTGTCTTCGCGGGCGAAAACGGCCCGGCCCGGGACATCGTTGTCGCTAATGCCGCCGCCGCATTACTGGCAGCAAATCGTTCCGAAACCATTCGAGCGGCCGTCCCGATGGCACAGGCGGCCATCGACACCGGGAAGGTAATGGACATCTGCGAACGACTGAAGCAATGGACGAACCAGGAGTAGTTTTCAGCCAATGAATTTTCGAACCGAAGTCATCAACGATTTGACCTGTCATATCCTCGACGAATTGCCTTCGGGGCAGCCGCCGCGAAATATCGTCGTGTTGTGTCACGGATACGGAGCGTCTGGCACCGATCTGGTGCCACTCGGCCAGATGCTATTGCGTCACCCGAAAATGGCCTCGACGGTCCAGTTACTGTTTCCGGACGCACCGCTCAGTCTTGAAGAATTGGGCATGCCGGACGGACGCGCCTGGTGGCCACTGGACATGTACCGGTTGCAGAAGGCCGTCGCGCTGGGAACATTTCGCGACCTGCGAAATGATTGCCCGCCTCAACTGCCTGCCGCCCGCGAGAAGCTTCGCGGGCTGGTAGAACAATGGTCCCGGCAGTCGAGCATTCCGCTCGACCGATTCGTGCTCGGAGGATTCTCGCAAGGCGCGATGCTTGCGACCGACCTGACGCTGCAGTTTGACACTAACACGGGGGGCCTCGTGGTCTTGTCGGGAACTCTTCTGAACGAAAAGGTATGGCAGGATCGCGCGGGGCATCATGCGGCGCTGCGAGTGCTTCAATCGCACGGCACCGACGATCAGATCCTTCCATTTGACGCCGCAGGTTCTCTGCGGGATATGTTGAAACAGTCAGGGATCGTCGTCGATTTTCTGCCGTTCGACGGCGGGCATGAGATTCCGTTTCCGGTCCTCAACCGCTTCGGTACGTTCCTGCAAGAAGTATTCGGCGATGGTACGCAACACTCAAAAATATGAATTGCCATCTTCCAGAGAATCAGGCCATGTACGAGTTGGCACATTGAAATCTTTGGTCGGGCCGGGGATGCTTGTGGTACCGGCTCGCTACGAGTTTGTTGTCCGTTCGCTTTAACCTGAGAGTTTCAATATGCGGTTCAGAAAGAAGTCGATCGTCGGGGGGTGTGTTTGCTTGTTCGTTGTCACGATGACGTCATCGACTCACGCCGTTTGTGCAGACGACATGAAACCCTCACTTGTGCTGCCGATCTGGCCGGGAAAGCCGCCCGGC
>JANXOO010001046.1 GCA_025353525.1 Schlesneria sp.
GAGGCCGCAGCCTGTTCGAGTTTGGCGATATCGACGGTGCTGGCGATGATGCCAGGTTCCAGCATCCGCTCGGGATCGCGATTCACGATGGGGCACTGTTTGTCGCCGACAGCTACAATCACAAAATCAGACGCGTCGACTTGAAGTCGCGCGAAGTGTCGACGTGGATCGGTACCGGACAACCGGGTACGGACCTCGCACCGCTGCAACTGGCGGAACCCGCGGGACTCGCCATTGCAGACGGGACAATGTACGTCGCCGACACGAACAATCAACGCATTGTGGCGATTGACATGGCAACAAAGGTCGCCCGGGAACTCACAATCACCGGATTGACGCCCCCGCAAACAAAGAGCGCTGATCAAACGGATCAAACGGCGAGCACAGGAAATGCGATTGCTGTCGATCCACAAGAATTGAAACCCGGCAATTCCATCGAAATGAATGTCGAGTTCGAACTGCCCGCCGGCTACAAGCTCAACGCCCTGCTTCCGGTAACGTACGTCCTGAAAGTCGACGGGCAACAGTCGCTGATTGCACCGGATCAACTGAACGTCAAACGCGAAATCGAGTCAAGAACGCAGTCTGCAAGTTTCTCGATCCCGACGGTACAGAAATCGGGCGAAGTCGAAATGCTGCTCGCAGTGACGTACGGATATTGCCGAGACGGAAACGGCGGAGTCTGCAAAGTCGGAACGACCCGCTGGAAGATCCCGTTACGGATGAAAGAAGAGGGCAAAGCAACATCGGTTCGATTAAAAGTCGTCGCGAAATAGCCTCGAGATGCCGAATGCGGGCTGTGAGCAGTATAACATTCAACTCGATTCATTGCGGCAGTATTCGAATCAGGGTAGCGATATTCGATTCGTTTTGTGCCGTCGTTCCATTTTGGAGGAATCGATGTCGGAGCATTCGAAATCTGCGAGAACGGCGAAGCTCGATCTTCGGCTGTCACCTGAGGCTAAGCGAAAGCCTGGTACTGAGTGCCATCTGTGTTGATGAAAGCTTAGGTTGGAATCGGGTTTTTCTTCATCCGCGGCTTTCTCAGCAACTGAAATGCGGAGAGCACTTCCACGACGGCAGCCGGAAAGCATCATTCTTTAATTGTCTCGTTTGTCGTCGCATCCTCAGATCTCGCCAGTTGGATCAGTGTCCGCACATTCGAATTCGTGTTAATCGCAACAATGTTTGTGTTCGGATGATGTTTCTTGAAAACCCTGAATATCTCGTCAATAAATCCTTGCCCAACTAGTTCGATTCCCTTGAAGTCGAGCATTACCTCACTGAACCGTTCAAATCGCGATAATACGCGCTTCGCTTGAGATCGAGAAACAAGAGATTCTTGACCAAATTGCGCGAGCTTTAATGGCACATGAGTCTTATGGAAACCCAAATCATTGTCGCTGTTTGGGTTGCTGCAAAACCTGTCGTAAATGTCTTTCGGTGAAGTTGTTGAATTGAGATCGACTTTCAGGCTCACAAACGTGCCGTCAATTTCAGAATCCATACCAATTAGCCAATCATCACTGTTATGTTGATGCGAAAAATAAAGGCCACGCGACCCCAGTCGAAATGAATTGACCATTCTGGACGAAAAGAAAATTCCATATCCGGAATGTTCGTCAGGCGCAGTAGTCAGCCTGCCCTTGCTGAGTTCAAGAATCGCTTGTCGCTCATCGACAAGACTAAACACTTTCTGAATCTTTCGAAAAACGCCGACGCCGAAGTCTCGAATTCTGATTTCCACATAAGCGATTGATCGCACAACAGTCAGAAGCAATCGATCGCTCTCGCTGTGGTCGATTACGTTATTGATCATCTCGGAAGAAGTAATGTTCAAGATTTGAATTACGTTTTCTGGAACGCCAGACAGATGCGGCAAGATGTACTGCTCCCATACGACATCTTCGGCTAAACCTTTGGTGTCGAGCTGTTCAGTGACAGTCACGAGAATCGCCAGGTAGTATCGCTTCGCCTTCGTGTTTCCCGAGACAGTCAACGAGCCATCCTTAACCATTGCCATTAAATGTCGTCTGGCCGATTGCGTGGTCATGTCAAATTGTTGTGCCACGATCGCGGGGATGTCATGCGAGTGCAGAGCAACGTTAAATGCGATGAATTGCCTAATGTCGTGGGTTTTCGCCTTGGTTGTCATTCCATTCGCCAAAAACGGGATAAGCTTTGTGTATTTAATGAACCAAATCATATCACTTTCGCAATAAATTACAACGATTTTGAAAACAATTGCAACGAAAAAAGTAATCTCAAGCAATAAATACGCTACAGAAATGATGTAAAGCATTCTGCAAAACAACTTGTGATTGCAACGTTTTTTCGGCGAGCGGCGCGCGGCTTGGACGGCTCAGCAGCTTTAAACCCTGTCGGAGGGTTCGTTCGAGCACGGAGGGATCGAACCCCCCGTTCTCCGCTTTATTGCGTTTTGAGAACCCGTGCGGCGTCTTTCAGGGCGACACGTCGCAGGTAGGCGGACGCCAGGGTGATGAAAACCTGGGGTTGACATGAAAAAGTGATCGGGCGAGATTTGTTACGGAGACTCACTGTTAAAGGCCAGTCGTTGCAAGGATTGGATACTCGGCGAAACACAGCAAACCCGAAACGGATTTACCCTCTTTCG
>JANXOO010001309.1 GCA_025353525.1 Schlesneria sp.
CTGGGGTTTGCTGAGGGATACGCCTTCGGCAAAAGAAATCTGCCCGGTTACTATAACGACAACGGTGGATCGCTTAAGGTTGCGATTGAAGGAACGGACCACGCTCCCGTTGGTACCTCAAGCACAATCACGGCGTTGGAAAACAAATCATTCACCTTCACCACAGCGAATTTTGGGTTTACTGATCCTAATGATGATCCCTCCGACGTATTGACGGCGGTCCGAGTCACCACTCTTCCGTCATCAGGATTGATTGAAGATCAAGGGCACGCTGTGACAGCGGGTCAGTTCATATCGGTTTCCGATATCAATTCAGGTTATCTCACATTCGTTCCGACTCCGAACACAACGTCGGCCGCTGATACCGGCTTTAAGTTCCAGGTTCAGGACAATGGTTCCACGACAAACGGAAGTACGAACCTGGATTCGACAGCAAGGACGATGACGATCAATGTCGCAGATCAACTCGTCTTTTTGAAAGCACCTCCAACCACATGGACGGCGGGGGTTTCCTTCGGTTCGTCTGTCATTGTTGAAATTGTCGATGGATTGAATCAGGTGGTGACACGTGACAATTCGAAAGTCACGCTCACGATTCCTGACTACCCCGGCTGGACCGCGTTGGCAACCGCAATCAATGGTATCGCCACTTTCGTCGGACTTCCTTCGATTAATGCTGCAGGATCGCACCTGATTATCGCCAGTGGACCGAACGACGTCTCCGTCTCGTCCAAGACCACGATCATTCCAGCTGCGGCCAGTAAGCTTGTATTCGTGAACGTTCCTGTCACGGGGAAGGCCGCGACCGGAATTTCGTTTAAGGTTCAGATTGAAGATGCGTATGGCAATCTCGTGACCTCGGATAGCTCGAAAGTTACGGTATCGATTGCGAGTGGCCCAGCGCATGGCGCGTTCGTCACAGGGGCAATTACTACTGTCAAAGCGGTCGGTGGGGTCGCGACGTTCTCATCGCTGACGTTTTCGAAGGTGGGGACTTACACGCTGAAGGTTACGGATGGTGCACTGACCATCGCAGTGACGGGGAACATTGTGCTGTCGTGAAGTCGCTCAATCAAAGTGCATGAAGAGAACATGACGCGTTTCTCTTCGAGGTGCGGCGAAACTGAAGGCAAAATGCCACTGGTTGCAATAGCTTCAACCAGTGGCATTTCGGCAAAGGACTTTCGCCAAGTCGTCTGGAAAACTTACTAATTTCCTGTATTGGCTCCCCCGACTCTGGAATTGCCCGTCGGTTTCTTTTTAGCGGAATCCGTTGTTTTCTTTTCCATGGGCTTCATCGAGTTCATCTGCTTCGTGGAATCCGCCTTTTTCCGGGCGAGTTCAAATGAGTGCGTGCTGTCGGCCTTGCCCCCTTTGTACAGAACCCAATCTGTTTTGATGTGATCGGCGTCGAGGAACGTATATGTGACTTGATGCATGTGGTCCTGATTGGCGATCTTGGCGTTTTCGGCGGCACCGCAAGTCAGGACGATTTTATTCGGGTTTTCTTGACGTTCTTCACGCATCTGTGGGCGATTTTGAAGTATGCAGTAATGTGTCAGTAAACCCCACCGCTTCCACGGTGAGTGGAACTACGAAATCCGGCCTCGCGAAAACTGATTTCGGCAGGTTATTG